>CAYFTS010000169.1:0-13708 GCA_964346135.1 uncultured Candidatus Bathyarchaeia archaeon
ACGGATCTTAATGAAAAACAATTAAAACGTATCGAGTATCCTTTTCAAGGTCTTACCTCGGTGTTAACTAGGCTAATCTATAAATTTCTTGAGGTTCAATATAATAAACGACCATATTATGTCCACTTTCGATTGCCCAATTCCCTCTTCTAATAACACCAACAACAATTACCTTCTCATCTAATTCTACATTTTAGAACACTTACATGAAAATGCGCGCGCGCAAGCGATAAAAACTCAAAACTGAAAGGAATGATTATGAGCTCCAAAGGTGATTCTGAAAGGCAAGCACTTTTAAGAGATCAAAGAATAAAGAAGAGAAAGAAGACCCGAAGAAGTATATATGTTTCAGAAATTCTCTCAGTCCTGAAACCACAAATGAAACTTTTAGACATTGGTTGTGGAACAGGTCATATCATTCAAGAACTTGCTACGAGTAACATGAGTTCTATTTTTGTTGGACTTGATGTTTCCTCTGCAATGGTAAGAATGGCAAAATCAAATACTACAGGACTCCATAACATCAAGCTTGTTGAAGGGGATGGATTTAGACTTCCCTTCCCAGGTTGCACATTTGACATTATAGTAACAAGATTGGCTGACTATTCTCAGAAGGAAGCGTATCGGGTTCTGAGGAGAAGAGGATACTTTTTTGAATATAGTCTGGGACCAGATTCTGATAAGGAAATCAAAGAATTCTTCGGAGAAAGGATTGAGAAGGAGAACTTCTTCTTCCCAAAGGATTTGAAGAGATGGAAACAAGAGGTCTGTGAAGGCATCATAGAGGCAGGTTTTACAGTTTCTGATATAAACGACTTCAAAGAAGCTAATTACTATGAAAGTAAGGAAGAATTGATGGATCTGATTGAAATGGTTCCTCTCGTCAAAGGATTTGATAGAAAGAAAGATGGAGAGAAAATCAAAGAACTTGCAGAAACGTATGGGAGCAAAGAAGGAGTAAAGATAACTTGGCATTACTATATTCTAATGGCTAGGAAATCATAGATGAAAGTGTAGATTCTTCCACAAGCCATAAAACTGAAGATGGGGGATTAGCTCATTGGATGTTTCTGCAGAATGTCTAAGGAAGAGAAAGTGGATTACTCTGATTACATTCAGCATAGATCAAATCTTTCGAATGGATTGTCCCTTCTTTCTGGTTTTGTGTTCACAGCGATAACTATTCTTCTTACTCAGCTTCCAGATCCAAGCACTTTGCAGTCTCAAGCAATACTCTTATTTTTGACAGTTTTGTTTAATCTGTATTCGCTTCTACTGTTTTGGCTCTCTCTCAGCACTGCTCGTCTATGCAAAAATCTTCCCCCATTGACAAAGGGAATAGCTGCTTTCAATCTGGTAGCATCCATAGGTGTTAATTTTCTGGGTTTGGCACCAATATTGATGTTCTTTCTGTGGAATCTAATCTATCTCACCCTAGCCTCAGGGATTTCATATGCCTTATTCACCATTTCAAGCTACTTCTTTGTTTTGAAGCCCATGCTGGAGGACCGGAAACAAGCATCTCGACATAAATAAAACCGTTACTTCCTTGTTCACAACACTAGGGATAGTTATGTTGAAGGAAGAGAGCAGGGCCTGAGCATCGTGTGTTAGCAAGGTGGACTTTCTTTTGGCATCAGCATTTGGACTCTTGTAGTGATAATTCTAAATCCATGAGCATGTCTTCAAGTTCTTCAGCAATTTCATCATTTCCTTTCTCTCTTGCTTCTCTTAGAGCTAGACGAACTTGATCAGTAACAGCCAGCACGTCTTCTTCACCTTTCTTAAATCTTTCGTATTTTTTGCGTAAAGTCTCAATTGTGTTTTCCAAAGCAATCAAACATCAAAGTCAAATTCACAAAGATAAGCATTCGCATTGTTTCTGCTTAGAAGAAGAAAAAAGAGGAAAATCCAACAGGGCTCAATAAAGTACGAACTATTACGGGGTTAGACCCGCACTGGATATGAGGATGGTGAGCTCAAGTTCAGATATCATAGGCAAGACCCAGAGTACATTCATAAAGTGTTAGACCAGAAGACCAATATTAACCCTAGTGGTCAGAAACTAGTTGACCAAAATCTTAAAGCATCAAACTTCTTTAACGAAAATAATGGAAGGGCGGGTAGCCTAGTCAGGATAGGGCGCAGGCCCCCTAAGCCTGTGGTCGTGGGTTCAAATCCCACCCCGCCCGCCACAGACGCACCCCATACCATAAAAAATATTTTGTAGGGGTCATTTGCGTTTCCGAAAAATCTGGCTTCCATTGTGATCGCAAACATACTCGAAACCTGCTTCGATGAATTGGCAAACCTCTGCTTCTGAATGCGCGCGCACGCAATTAACTCCTTGCAAAACTTCTATTTTTGAAGTCAATTTATGAATTGCAGATGCAAACCTGCATGTTTATTTGGTATCTAAGTTCATGATGGACTTGGCTTTCGTACAAAAATCGTTTGCGTTGGGAAGGGCATGATAACACCTTCTTTTTCAAACGCTTCTATTATTCCAAGGTTAATCTTTTGTTGTGCATCCAAATATTTATTGTAGTCTGATGTTTTCATATAGTATACGACTTGAAAATCTAATGTGAAGTTACCAAATTCCGTAAAGTGGGCTCTATCAAACTCGGCTAGTTCAATGTCCTCTATTATTTTTTGTACGAGACCAGGAATCTTTTCAAGTTTTTCAACTGGCGTATCAGCAGCTACACTCAGTTTGAAAACCACTCTTCGTTTCTTTAACTTCTTGAAATTCCTTAGACTTGTCGTTGTAAGCTCTCTGTTGGAGATTACAAGTTCTTCTCCTTGCAAAAGCTGGAGTCGGGTGGATTTGATTCCTATCTTTTTCACCGTTCCCGCAAAGTCGCCGACAACTATGAAATCTCCAACTTCAAATGGTCTGTCAAAGTATATCGAAAAAGCACTAAAGACATCGCTTAGCACGTTTTGTAATGCTAGCGCAATTGCGATTCCTCCCACGCCAAGTCCAACAACTACGCCGGAGAGATCGATGCCAAATGCGACCAAGATAGCAAGAAATGCAAATATATAGACAGCTGCTTGAATGATTTTTTTAAGGACAAAGAGAATGTGTTCGCTTACCCTCTTTTCGCGTCTTGCACGTTCGGCAAGCCACTTTGAGAGTACACTTATAACTCGGGTTATTATGAAAGTGACAATCAAAATCTGAGCAACTGTAAATATAACTTCTAGCACGTGTGAGTAGGGGTTTAGAAAGGGAAGGGAATTTAAAGCGTAAAATACTCCTAAGAGCGTAGCGAGAAGAAGTATAGGAACCTTAATGTTGCGCAGTATCTCGTCATCTATCTTCGTCTTTGTTCTTTTCGCCCATCGAGAAAAAAACCTCCGAAAAATCGAATAGATTGTCCAGCCTACAATTATCGAAAGCACAAAAATGATTACTGCAGCAGTGACTTCGCTCTCTAGTTGACCAAAATTGAAATAGTTCTGCAATAGTTCCGCCAGACTAGATGCCATCATTTTCACCATAACTAATTCTTAAATAGGCAACCCTGCCCCAGCTATCAAGCTATTTACACACATATTTTCGTTAGCCAGATTAGAGGTAACAGCTTTCCATGTTCTCATGAGAATTTATAAACATTCTTTCTGTTCATCATGACTTTGCAATGACTGAACGCTGGGTTTCTGTTAACAGCAAAAAGGTTCACATTTCTGATTGACATAAAAACCTATTCCAAGCTTTGATGCGTCGTCTAAACTTAGAACCCTTCTCCTTTGCATATTGGGGGGCAATAAACAGCAATGCCAACAATTCGCCTTTATATTTTTTATAGTTTGAAGGGTTGAGAAATAGGTTGCACAATGAAGCTAACACCCACCTGACTCGAAACAGCGTTATGAATGAATTCACATTTTTGGTACGAGCGTAAGCAAATCGGAAAATATCTCTAAGAACGTTAAATTCAGAGCGTTTTTGTAAACATGCGCTTTTTGAGTGGTATTTTTGGTGGCCGATTATAAAGTGGCTGTCCCTGACTGCAATTTCGTCTTTAGCCAAAAATCTCTTTAGATCCAACGCGTATGAATGATCTTCGCCCCTTGCCATATATGGGTCAAAGGGAATAACAGAAAAGGCTCTTTTGTGAAGAATAAGTGCACCCCCTAATATGTGAGGAGGCATTGTTTTGAATCTCGTTTTTCCAACTAGAAAGGATTTCTTGATAAACTTATCCATTCCTCGAAGAATACCGAGAATCTTCTTTAGGCTCTTATCTTCCGACGGCAAACGTATAAAAATATCTTTGTAAAGTCCAGCTACTGCAACTATCCTTTTTTGGTTTAATCTGCATAGGACTAATTGAAGTTGATCGCGTAGTTTTTCTGGATAAAGAATCAAACAGTCGTCATCTAAGAATATTATAATGTCTGGATTGAAGAATTTGATCGCGCTAATGATGCCTAAATTTCTGGCAGGAGAATAGGGCGCAAATTGCAGGCAGTTGCTAAGATTTAGCTCTGATCTACTTGGTTCAAGCAATTGTTCTATATAGCCACAAAACGGAGATCTCAATCCGGTGCACTCTCTTATGAAATTCTTTTCATTAGTTGTTAGGTTTGTTTTTTTCAAGCTTTCTTCGGCAAGTCTTCCAGCTTGTGAAGAACTTAGTTGTTTAAATGGTATTGAGTGTGATTGAAGGAATCTTCTAGTTTTGATGAAATTATCATTGCTACTGTCGTCTATTAGAACTATAGAACAATAAACTAATTGTGTCTTAATGATGGATTTTATAAGATGTTTTATCATTTCAGGGCGGTCTTTTGTTATTATCACAAATGTTATGGAGTATGCTTCCATCTTTTTCAGATCAAGGTCATTTTGTTTCTGTGGATATTGAAGCGATAAATGTTCAAGCATTAAGCCCACAACTGATGAAGACTCGTTTGAGAAGATAGACTTTGCAACATAATTATCTTTTAGGAATTTTAGTTTAAGTGAATTTATATTCGAGCGTCTTCATGTTAGCATGTGTTATAAATTTGCGAATAGCGTATATTCGTTCCTCTTTACACACTGGTTCTGGATTAGCTAACCATATAATGGAAATTGCTAAGAGGGTGAAGCTTGCAGGGAACGATGTTGCTATAATTTCTCGCGAAACTGAAGTTAAAACGAGCGATTTTCCAATACATAGATTAAGGTTTGCTGGGAGTAGTATCCCGTTCTTGAGAAATCTAATTTTTCCTTTCAATAGCCTAAGCACTTTGAAGAAGTTTGACCTAATACACACTGAATATCATCCAGACATCTTTGCCGGCAATACAGCAGCCAGGTTTCTGAAAAAACCACACGTATTTACCTATCACGGTTTTGCTCCAATAAGGAGTTGGAGAAACTACAAACAAAAACTGAAGATGATAGATCACAGATTGGGAACCTTTCTATCCCTTCGTTCAAAAATAAGCAAAATAATTACTGTGAGCCACTTTCTAGAAGAAGAGTTAATGCAAAAATATTTCGTCCAGAAAAACAAAATCCGAGTTGTTTATAATGGTGTAGACACGGAACGATTCAATCCTAACTTGAGTGGCAATAGCATAAAAAAGCTTTACAAGTTGGAAAATTGCCCTATCGTTCTATATCTTGGCAGGCTAAGTCCGTATAAAGGTTTGCAGTTCTTGGTTAAGGCAATTCCCGGCGTATTAAGAGAGATTCCAACGGCCAAGTTCCTAATAAGTGGAGCTATGCGATATGACGTAGCGGATTTAAGTCGATTGATCAAAAGTCCAGAAGTGAAGGAGGCAATTGTTTTCACTGGATACGTTTCAGATCAAATGGTTCCTAGACTCTATGCTGCCTGTGATATTTTCTGTTATCCTAGTCTTTGGGAGGGATTTGGATTGACCCCAGCAGAAGCACAAGCATGTGGAAAACCTGTAGTAGCGTTCAATAACTGCGCCATACCTGAGGTAGTTGATAATGGTCACACAGGGTTGCTGATAGAGCCAAAAAATGTTGAAGCACTTGCTGAAGCGCTGGTTTCTCTCTTGCAGGATAAAGAACGCTGCGTTGGCATGGGATTAAAGGCAAGGAGTAGAGTGTTACGACTTTTTTCTTGGGATAAAGCCGCACAACAAACGTTGCAAGTCTACCATGAGGTTCTTTCATGAAATGGTTAGCCGTTTTAGATATGGATGGAACCATCTTAGAGCGACGTACAATTGATGTATTATGTGAGAAATTAGGTCTAACTGAAAGGCTAATGGAAATCGATAGAAAATCTAAGCTTATGGATGCCTATAGAGTTAGTGAGAGAATTGCAGAGCTGTTTTCGGGCATTGAAGCACCAAAACTAGAAGCCATATTTGATACAATAACCCTTGTAAAAGGAGCAAAAGATTTTGTTAATTTTCTTAAGTCAAGAGATTTCGTGACCGCCATAATAACTGACTCCTACGTTTTTCCGGCGTCCAGACTGGCGCAAAAACTTGGCATAGACGAAGTCAAGGGAAACAAGTTGGAGATAGTAAATGGCATTCTAACAGGCAGAATTGCTATGCCACTCGGCTGGGAGGAAGAGGAACAAGAGAAATGTCAAAGAAAATCCGTTTGCAAACTTCACACGATGAATAGTTTAATAAGAAAATATCAAATTCAGGACAATAGAACACTTGTTGTAGGCGATTCCAAGAGTGATCTCTGCATGATTAAGGAAGCTTGTGTAGGAGTTGCTTTTAGGCCCAAAAATAATTCTGTAATAAAAGCTTCGAATGTGGTAATTCGAACAGATTTTTATGATTTAATAGAGTGGTTGAAAGACTTTTTAGACAGTCTTGGCACTTAATTTGAAAGGTAGAAACATGTTTTCGAAAACAGCCAAAGTGCTGGATATGGGTGGTTATCAAAGGTTCGAATTTAGAGAATGTGTAAAAGAGAAATCTAACACGTTTGTGCTGGATGAAGGCGGCTTATCTTCTCCTTTATCTATCTCTCTTGTTATTCCCACAAAATTTGAGCCTGAAGGCATTTTGGAAATCGAAGAAGATACTTTGCATGAAATTCTGGCTCAATGTAGTGCCTTGGTTGATGCTGGTTATTTGGATGAAATAATCATTATGGGCGCTACGCAAGACGAAGAAGGAAAGGCAGATTTTAGTGTGCTTCAAAATGTGGTGAAGATTGCTTATGAAGAACTTGGTCTTTTCAAAGAACAAGTTGATCTGCTTAACAAGTATAGAAGTCAAAACGAAAAAGCGAAAAGAGGGCTAATAGACTTCTTCTTGAAAGTGGTTCATCAGTTTGATGCAAACTTTTCAAAGCTGCTTGCGGGATATGGTGTATATGGCGCTACTGGACATTTCGGTATACCGCCAGGTAAAGGCTCTGGGATTTGGCTTTCAATTCCCTTGGCACGAGGAGATATTTTATGTTTTGTTGACGCTGACATTATGGGCTTCAAAAAGGAATACGTTACCGGACTTTGCCATCCAATTATCTACTCTTGGAAAGCTCAAGAAGCGGCTATAAAGTTCGTGAAAGCGCATTATATGAGGATAACTGTCACCAAAACAGATTCTCAAATCCCTGTTTTCGGAGGGCGCATCTGTCGTCTTCTTGCAGTTCCACTGTTAAAATCCATTGCAGAAATTTTTAAACTCTATCTTGGCATAGAGAGTATAAAATATCCTTTGGCAGGAGAATTTGCGGTTTCCCGCGACATATTGGAACAGGTGAGTTTTCCTAACACATTTGCTGTAGAGACTTCTTTGCTTTTCCAAACATACGACTTAGTTGGTCCATCTTCGATGGCTCAGCTCAACTTAGATATATATCGTCACATTGGGAAACGATTTGAAAACTTAGAACCTATGGCCTACCAGATAATAGATTCAACTTTTCGGGTGATTGACGAAAAACTTGGCAGATCATTGACAAACGAGGAAAGAGAACAGTTCATTTTTTCATATAGAGATAATGTTGCCCAGCTTATCGATGAATACGAGAAAACAGCCTTAAGCCTTGAGAAAAAAGGAGAGCGTATTAGCTATTCCCGGGAGAACGATTTAGAAAAAGCTCAGCTACTCCAGAAGGTTATTCAGGATATTTTGGGGGGAAAGTCAAAAGAAAAGAGACTTCGTTATCTCACTCTTCCCTCTTGGAAGAGAATAAGTGAGAGGACTAGAAACTATTTTGCTCTCAAAGAGATGCTTAGGCGAAGAAGCAACCAGAGCACATGGTCGCGATTGAAGGAATGCAAGCTTTTATACGCATAAAAGCAAGCAGAATCATGGCAAGCTATTTAGGATGCTTCTCAAAACTCTATCATTCCTAATTTTTGGCACGTAATTTGCCCATTTACTCTGAAATCTGAGGTAGTCTAAGCTGTGGCATCTGGAAAATTTAAGTGCTGATGGAATCTGAAACGTATTACATGTGAACTCTTTGAAGCTCTCGAGTTTCCCTTTCTGAATCGAATGCAAGCCGTTTAGACAACTAGATATCACAAATTTGAAAGGAATTCCAAAGCGTAAGAAATGACCTGGGTATGGTTCCAGTGAGTCGATTGAAACATGTTTGATGTTTCCGATGTTTTTCTGGGCGAGCATCTTTTTTCTCATGTAAAGAAATCTGAATAAGTCTTGTCTCATTTCAGACCATTGACTTTTCCTTTCTCCCGGAAGGTGCAGTACTCTTAACTTAGTATCCAGCAAAAATTTAAAACCAAACATTCTAGCGTTGACAAGCAAATCCATGTCCTCCCCACGAGGTATATAAGGATCAAAAGGAACATTTTCAAACATTTTCCAGTAGAGACCCATGTTTCCTCCGAAGGCAAATGTTGTATATGTTAGCCGCTGTCTGTTATTTATGATCTTGAAGGCGTCGTTCATTTTTTTCTCTTTTGGCCAACCTGTCTGCCACCATGCCTTTGGACTAACAGTTAGAAGATATTCACCATCTTGGTTTACATAGTAACCAGAGACGCCTCCAATTAGTTTGCCACTTGCAGTCTTCCCGACCGATTCTTGAATTTTGGCAAAGTATTTTTGATCATTGACAACAACATCATCGTCTAGAAAAACGAGATAGTTCGACTTGAGAATCTGAGCAATTACTAAACCTATATTACGTATATTTGAGTAGCCATAGAAACTCAGAAGACTAGCTAAATTCTGATCTTTAGAGCTTATTTGTTTGAGCGTAGACGCAGAAAATGGTTTGATCTCGTAGTCATTGTGTTTGTTTAGAATTCCATTGACTCTTTCTTTCGCTTTTCCTTCTAATGTCTGATGGGTTGTTGCAGCTATTACGGTTATTTTTGTTGAATCTGTTGGTAGATCTGTATTTTTTAAGCTGTCTAGGAGTCTCGGTAAAGTGCTGGACGATTCGATAGGTGTAGGGTGGTCATATACGGCGTCTGGGATTTGATGTTGAATTGCTGTTTTGGTCGAAGTCCAATAAGTAGGAATAATAACGGAGAATTGCACTAAAACTGCCTCAAAAAATAAGACATCATTGCTATAGTAACGGTATTAATTTTTTGAGTACAATTGATTCCCAATCATATTTCTCTACCACCTGATCGAAATTGTTATCAACAGTGTTCTCTAGCATCATACGATATATCCTAAAAGCAATATCCATAGGCGGATTACTTAAGTCAAACATGTAGCCTTCAATGTCTTCTCTTATAAGCTCTTGAAAGGAGGGAATTCTCGAACAAAAAATTAGTTTCCTAGCTGCTCCGGCTTCTATCACAGGAAGCCCGAAACCTTCCTCTTTACTTGGAATAAAAACAAGATCCGCTATGTTATAAACGTCCGCCACGCTCCATTTCATTACTTTGTCATTAGAAAATTCTCTTTTGAAGCTCACTAGATCATGGCAAAATATTACAGACTCCTCCAACCTTCGCATTTTTATAATGCTTTTAAGCTTTGACTCATAAGCCACTGATTCAGGGTCACTACTTGGAGGACCGGTAATGATAAGCTTAATCTTTTTCTTTCCGGAGATGTGAACCAACTCGTGAACTACATTAAGCGCTAATTCAATGTTCTTTCGAGGCAACACTCTGACAGGTGTAATTATGATGAAATCATCAAATGAAAGCCCCAACCTTCCCATTAACTGCTTAGTGGTTTCGTCTATTTTCAAATACTCCTCCACACTAACACCATTAGGAACCACTTTCATTCTCCGAATCCTGTAAGGTTCTTTCAAAGCATCAAACTGTTTAGCTCTAAAGGATGTGGGGGTCACAAAAGTTATCCTTTTGTTCTTATGATGGAGTAATATCAACGGGAACTTGCTAAAAGAGTCTTTCCATTCTTCTCTTACAAAAATTGTATCGTGTAACCAAAAAATGAAGCGCTTTCTTAAGTCGTCTGTGAGTTCATTGATTGCGGCTGTAGCTGCAAAATTGAATGGCATAGAAGGAATGTTATGGATGATGCAAGAATTGAGATCTGAAAAATGTGGCTTCAGCTCTTGTTTTAAGTCATCTTTTAGTTTTTCAAATTCCTCAGTTTTCTTGTGTTTTTCAAGTATCTCCTTTTGTACAGTTTGAACTCGAGGATTTTCTGGTGAGAGTAGCGGAATTTCACATTCCTCTAAGTTTTTATAATTCAATCCTCCTCCCTGTCCGAAAATTAGACGAACGTCATACCCTTGTCTAGTTAGAAACCTTGAATGATAATCGATTACAACTTCTACTCCTGCAATCTTTCTCGGTGGCGCGGTATAATGTACAATTCCTACTTTAGACATTTCGATAGCCTCCTGAATTAGTCTAGGATTTTAGCCTTTTAAATGTGGATAATATCTAAAAAATATTTAACATACAACATGTAAATCCTTGTTACAATTGACTAAAAAAGGCGTTTTATTATGGAGAAAAAAGCAAGTTCTGCTTTATCACCTCAAGCGTGTAAACGTCTGAAAAAACTGAAGAATGCAGATATCCTTGTTGGGATTCCGTCTTATAACAATGCTCATACAATCAACTATGTTCTATATCAAGCTGCAAGGGGACTCGAAACATATTTTCCAAATCTGAAATCAGCGATTTTTATTTCTGATGGAAATTCAACTGATGGAACTCTGGAGTCAGCAAAGACTATACGCCTCCCCTTTCAAGTAAGCGTAATTCCAACCACATATGTGGGGGTCTCAGGAAAAGGGTCAGCTGTAAAAGCCATTTTCGAGGCCGCAAGATTTCTTGAAGCCAAAGCAGTAGCCCTTGTAGATTCTGATTTACGAAGCATAACCTCCGAATGGGTTAAACTGCTAATCTCACCTACACTGAGCGGAACTGGCCTTGTGACACCTTTCTACGTTAGACACAAATATGATGGCACAATTACGAACTTCCTGTGCTATCCAATCACTTCTTCTCTCTATGGCAAAAAAATTAGACAACCTATAGGAGGAGATTTTGGGCTTTCGATAAGTCTTGTCAAAGAACTTCTAGAATCACCTCTATGGCAAATGTCCTATGTTCAACGTTTTGGTATAGACATATTCGAGACACACACCGCGTTGGCTAAAAGCTTCACTGTGAAGCAGGCTTTTCTAGGAAAGAAAGTTCATGACACTAAGGATCCATCCAAGCACCTAGCATCAATGTTTAGACAAGTAGCGGCATCATTGTTCACTTGTATCGAACGGTATGAAAAAGTTTGGAAAAAGATTCGTAGTTGTCAAGACGTAGAAATCGTTGGCGAACAGATTTACTCAGGAGACCCGGAAACAATTCGCGTTGACTTAGAAGGTCTTATGAACGCCTATAAAGAAGGTTTCGACGAAAATAAACGAATTTATCGAGCAATCTTGAGTAAGAAATTGTTCGAGGAGGTTAAAGCTCTGAGAAAACTGAAAGATATTGAGATTACTTTTTCTTTAGAAACTTGGGCGAAAATAGTATACATTTTTTGTGCCTGTTTCAAAAATGAAAAACGTTTTGAAAGGGAAAAGCTGCTAGATGCTTTCAGAGTACTTTGGATTGGGAAAGTTGCCACTTTCGTAAAAGAAACATTGGAACTAGATACTATGAAAGCAGAGAAGAAGATAGAAAAATAAGTCAGGATTTTTGAAAGATTAAAGCCGTACTTGTTGAACATCTTCCAATAGACAAAACCTGCCCATTTTTCGTGCGTGCGAAAATGACCTCAGAAGTACTGGAACAGTTCGCAGAAGATGTGGCTAGGAAAATAATAGCGCGCGCGCACGATAGATTTGTCCGCTATTTGTTCTCAGGAAATGAATTAAATTTGTTTCGCTTACTTTCCATTCACTCTTTCATGGCATCAGGGTCATTCATAAGTTCCTTCATTTCTTTCATCGCTTTGATATGCTCCTCATCACCATTTTCGTACATCTCCTCTACATGCTTTTTACTCATTTCTGCCATTTCTCTCAAAGGTTTTGGCATGAAATTCTTTATCGCAAGCTCCGCCGAGCTGTCTACAAGTCATTGTTTTCACAACTTATCACCTGTGCGCGCGCTACTTTTCCCTGCGAAAGCCTGATTCCATCCATGTGTTCAGTGCTCTGTCAACGAGCTTGTCTAGAAAGCTTGATTTGTAGGTTGTCAACACTTTTGCGATCCTGTCTTCATCGCTAACAGTGTATAAACTTTCGTAGCCAACTTTTTCTTTCACCAAAATATTCCTATCAACCAAATACGTGAGATAGTAGGAAAGCGTCGATGATGGTAATCCTAATTGCTCAGCTAAAAACTTGAACTTTGTCTTTTTGTTTACTAGAACCGTAAGAACAATCTGTCTCATCCTTCGCTGTCGTAAAGCAGCTAACACCTTCTTGTCTTCCTCATCAAGAAGCTTTGCATAAAACCTCTTGATGTTGCCCTTTGTTTCACTAAAAATAATCCGCTTTCGCGTCATGTAGCCGAGATGATAAACCAATGTGGTTAGAGGCATGTCTAAAACTCTTTGAAGCTCTCTTAAGTGGATGCCTGGAGTCGTCTCTATGACTGAATAAATCTTGCTTCGATTTTCGTTCTCCAGGATCTCATCTTTTAGCATTAATTGCTATCCTTCAGTATTCCAAATAATATGAAAGTCAAGGATGCCAAATGCAGAAGAAGATGCAGATCTTCGTCTATAATCAAAGCCTCGGCGAAAATCTCTGGTATTGCAAGAAGTGCATAGAAAAGTTGCAATCCAAAGCCTGCAGAAATTAGCAGCATCTTGCGATTTCTCACGCGAAGATAGGCCAAAAAGACAATGCCAAAAACAATTGCCGTGGCAAACACCAGAGCAACTCGAATGGCTATCCCTAATAGATGGACCGTCATGTAAATGTACACCTATTCGCCGTAGAGTCACCCGATATCATAATAAGGTTATCGATTTCTGAATCTCAGCGCGCGCCTCAGCTGTGTTGCCTACCATGTTTTTGTTTGATGTAAACTGATTTAACATTTATGAACTACCGATTAGCAAACAACGCAAATTCCGCGCGCGGTTTTGCACACGTGCTTCTATATAATGCGCGCGCAATGCGCGTGCATTAAGTTAATACTTTGTGGTTGGCCTCGCAGATTCTCTATGAACTAAAAACAATAAAAAAAGCAAAAAAAGGTGGAATTATTGTAAGAGATACTGAAGGTTGAATACAAGATCTTAAGGTTCAGCGTGTGGGAATGGATTAATCTCAGTACCCCGGCAACTGCCGCCATCCATTGCACCATTAGCACCAACA
>CAYFTS010000170.1:0-1585 GCA_964346135.1 uncultured Candidatus Bathyarchaeia archaeon
AAGCGTCCCCTTTATTTTGACGAGTGGCAGCTTTATCTTTTCTTTAACAATCTCGGCTATTGCAGCTGCTAGGTTTTTAGGAACCCCCAGCTCTAACAGTACGTCTGGACCTTCTCTCGCAGTTTTCTCTAGACCCTTGTATAATTCACCGAATTTCGCTTCAATAAGAGAGCCAGCTTTTCCATGAACCTCTTCGATAGGTATGTTTAGTTTCTCGGAAACGCTGCGAAGAAGCCCTTCGGCTTGCCGTTCTTTCTTCCAAGCGAGAATCTTCTCTCTTCTCCCCCGTTTCGTCACTCTTCTAAGTGAGAGGTCTACATGTCCCTTTTCAGCGTTCACCCGTAAAACTTTCATCACAGTTTTTTGTCCTTCACGCACAAAAGAACGGATGTTTCTAACCCAACCAGAGGAAACTTCAGAGATATGCAACAAACCTTCCTTTTCATATTCATCTAGAAAAACATAGGCGCCATAATTTGTAACCTTTTGAATGGAAGCTATTACAAGATCGCCAACTTCAGGCCACTCAGCCTTTTTAACAGACATTTTAACGCCTCCAGTTTTCATTCCAAAGCGGCAATAATTTCGCCTTTAACCCTAGCTTTTCCGCCTGTGGGTTCAGCAAGAACCACTCCACAGACATTGCAATGCACAACATTGGTCACGTGGCTAAAAATTACCTGCTCGTTGCCGCAGTCTTGACACTTTACTCGCAGAAATCTGCTTGGAGGCCTTGGAATAAGTTTTTCCCATTCACTCATTTTTTTTCTCCTCTCGTTACAGCGAGTTTTTGAGCCGCTCCTTTACATTTGGACGGTTTCAAATACTCACTAGCCGAGTGGTATAGAACAATCTGTATGATTATTTATACTTTTTTAGGGCGAGCGAGTTGCTACCACACTATTTGGCTTCTACCTCTACTGCAACATCTTGCTTGACAAGAACCCTTGCGTTTTCAATAGGTAAACTTGCTATGTCTTCGGGTTTAAATGGACCATAGGTTTTCATGTCGGCTCCGATAATGGCTGGAATCTCTTGAATAAACCTTAGAATCATTATTTTGGATTTCTCTTTAACCTCTATGCGGGGTGTACGCCCGTCTACGATGCCTTTTAACAAGGTTTGGTAACCTTCTATTGAGGGTGAAACTTCTCCAAGCAACTCTTCCTCTTCAGAGGTTAGAGCTTCTTTGGCTACTGGTTTGCCGTCTATAGTCTTTTGAAGAGCCTTTTCCCGGCGCAACTCAATGAGTGCTTTTACCATCTTCTTGACATTGTTTGATTCTCGTCGCAGAAGTTTGGCTCTAATCGTTTTCTCATCAAGCATTCGACTTTCTTCTCTCATTTTCTTTATGTAGCCAGCGAGTTTAACGTAGAAATCCTTGGGTAATGCTTGAATTTCCGTGGTTTCTCTTTCTTTTACCCATGCTTCATAGAGTTCATCGTACACTTGAGCCTTCCTCCTTTATTCTTGCGGCTCCTTTGCACAAGAGAAACAAGGCTGCAGCCATGGGCAACTCGACTTTTTGATTTCGGTATGGACCGTGAGATTCGTTTTCAATTCTGAAATTGGGAGCCTCAGAGAC
>CAYFTS010000171.1:0-2146 GCA_964346135.1 uncultured Candidatus Bathyarchaeia archaeon
ACCAGCTTTTCAGATTTACCTGTAAAGATAACTGCATCGTAACCAGCGCGTTTTAATTCAGCTCCAAAGAAACCGTGAGACTTGGATTCAGATATTCCTTCAGTTAAAGGTGATTTCGAAACTACGGCGTAACTGTTTCCTGCTGAGGGAGCCATGGTACCGCTAAGAGGCCCTGTGGCGAAGATGATGGGATTCTTAGGGTCGAAGGGATCGACACCAGCTTTGGAGTTGTCGAGAAACAAGCGCATTCCAAGCCCTATGCCTCCGATGTATTTCTTTGCTAAGTCTTCTTTCAAGGATTTTGTTTCAGTCTTTCCGGTTGTCAAGTCTACGTGCAATATTTTTCCAGCATAGCTCAAGTTTATTCCTCCAGTAAGTTATGATTTGGTACTTGAGAGAATTAACAAATACGGATAGATATTTATTTAGTTTTTCCTAAAAATTATTTGAAGGAAAGTTACTGGGCGGGAACAATGAAGGTTAGGGTTCGCTACTTGGGTTTCATCAGAGACATGTTTAAGAAGAGGGAGGAAGAGTTTGAACTCGAAGAAGAAGCCTTACTCTCAGACCTATTGAATAAAATTGTGGGGATTTACGGTGAACCTTTCAAAACTGAAGTCTATAAACCAGGTCAAAAAGATGTTAACACAGGCTTTGTTGTCACCATAAACGGAGTTTTAATGGATCAACTTCACGGAATGGACACAAGACTGAACGAGGGAGACAGCGTTATCCTGATGACGCTCATGAGCGGAGGTTAGTATAACACAAAGATTAAGTGTTTTATTTTCGTAATTTTTGGAAGTAATGAGGGAGGGCATATTGAAAAACAGAGTCAACACTTTGAAGAGCGCTTTTGAAAAAGAGAAACTGGACGGTTACCTAGTTGCAGACGAAACCAACATTCTATATTTCACAGACTACCTAGGCGCAGTGAGGCTGTTGGTTCCAAAAGAAGGCGAAAACATTCTCTACGTTTACAGACTCAACTACGAGGAGGCAAAACAAACAGCGAAGAACTGCAAAGTTGAGCCCGTGAAAAGAGGTGAAAGTACAAACCAGAAGGTTGCGGACAAAATCAAGAGCTTAAAACTCAAGCAAGTGGGCTTCGACGCTATCGATGCTTCTGCCTACATTAAACTCGCCAAAGCTTTGAAAGACGTCAAACTGAAGGCTCAAGGCAAACTGGTTTGGGAGCTTCGAAAAGTGAAGGATGAAACAGAATTGAAGTACATGAGGAAGGCAGCTGAATTAACCAGTGAAGGCATGAAAACGGCTCTGGAAACCATAAAACTGGGACTGCGAGAATATGAAGTTGCGGCGGAGATCGAGTATGCAATGAGAAGAAAGGGTTCAGGAGGAGTGGCTTTCGACACCATTGTTGCTTCTGGACCTCGCTCAGCCTTTCCCCACGGAGGATGCACAGACCGAACGATAAGAAGAGGAGACTTAGTGGTGGTTGACATTGGAGCGAAACATCAACATTACCGATCTGACTTGACAAGAACCGTGACTGTTGGAAAACCATCGTCTAGACAGGTGAAAATCCACAAAGTTGTGAAAGAAGCGCAGAACAGGGCATTCCAGACCGTTAAAGCTGGAGTCAAGGCTTGCGATGTTGACGCAGTTGCTAGAAAGTTTATTGAAGAGAAAGGATACGGTGAATATTTTGTCCACGGCTTGGGACACGGTGTTGGGCTTAACATTCATGAACCGCCTGCTTTGAACCCTGAGACTAAGGACAAGCTGAAGGTGGGAAACGTGGTGACTGTGGAGCCGGGAATTTACATCACTAATTTTGGGGGCATACGGATAGAAGACACAGTGCTAGTGGGTAAGAGTGGAGCGGAGAGGCTTACTGAGGTTTCTTACGTTTTAGAAGTTTAAAAGAGCAGAAACGATATAACTATCTATTTTGTAAGATTAGTGGCACTAAGGAGGTTCTCTAGATGGAGCTAGCCATAGAAACCAGTGGTTTAACAAAGAGGTACGAGTCACTCATTGCAGTAAACAAGCTTGACTTAAAGGTCAAACGGGATACGATTCACGGTTTTTTAGGTCCCAACGGCGCTGGGAAAACTACAACAATTAAGATATTGGTTGGATTGCTGAAATCCGACAGCGGATCAGTGAGTGTTCTCGGTCA
>CAYFTS010000172.1:0-6198 GCA_964346135.1 uncultured Candidatus Bathyarchaeia archaeon
CAGCCTCTGAAGTGAAGCAGAAAGATCAACTTCTCGCGATTTTCAATGGTGCATTAAAAGAGGAGGAACAATAAATTGAAGTTTGCTTATTATCCCGGTTGCTCTCTAAAATCCATAGCGCCTGAGTACGCTATCTCCTGTGAGGCCGTAAGCAAAGCATTAGGTATAGAGCTTGTTGAGATACCTGATTGGAACTGCTGTGGAGCCATGGATGCAATCTACGCATACAATCCTTCTTTATCTTTTTCCCTCTCTGCAAGAAACTTGGCGCTAGCTGAGAGCATGAACATGGACATAGTAACCCTTTGCAGCGCCTGTTTCTTTACGTTACGTCGGGCAAATAAGCTGCTTCGAGAAAACTCGGATACCAAAAACAAAGTAGATAAGATGCTAAACACTGCTGGAATCAAATACACGGGAAATATCAATGTAAGGCATTATCTTGCCATTCTGGCAGACGACATCGGTTTCAAAAGAATTTCAAAACAAGTCAAAGTTCCCTTAGATGGATTAAAAGTAGCACCTTATTACGGTTGCATGTTAATAAGACCACCTGAAATTGTCGAATTTGATGATCCCGAACACCCGCGATCATTAGACGATTTGGTGAATGCTCTGGGTGCAGAGACCGTAGACTACGTAGGTAGAATACGTTGTTGTGGGGCTTCGCTCGGATTGACCGAAGAACATGTCATGATGGAGATGACGAAAGAGATACTGCAAAATGCGAAGGAAGCTGAGGCTGATTGCATAATAGTTGCCTGCCCAATGTGCCATTTTAACCTCGACGCAAAGCAGAAGAACATAGAATCAACTTTTGACACTGAAATCAACCTTCCCGTGCTCTACTTCACTCAACTCGTCGGGATCGCACTGGGACTGAAACCTCAACAGCTCGCGTTAAACAAAAACTTTGTATCTCCATCTAAGCTAGTAAGGCAATTTGGCGTTGGCTAGCTATTAATTGAAATCTTCCAACTGGAATAGACAAGGCCAGATTGGGCGCACAAACTTTTTTAATTGGTTCTTCCTGCGAAAATAAATAAAATTACAAAAATATATATTTAGATATATTGTAATGTCTTTTGAGGACTGAAAATATAATGTCTGAATTGATAGTCAGCGAACGACTTAAACGATTGATCGAATCCGGAATCTGTCCTCCATTTGAGGGCTGGCGCCCGCGCAATGTTTCGCAATACGCTAAGGAGTTGGAACTACTAGCCGAAAAAGTTGCTGATAGAAGGACCGCTCGAAAAAGAAGCAAGTTTTTCAAGGCTTTAGCTGACGAGACGCGGCTGAGGATTTTAAGGCTTCTTGAAGTTCGGGAGATGTGCGTTTGTGAGGTAATGGTCGCTTTGGACTTGACGCAGCCAACGGCTTCTCATCATCTAGGTCTTTTGGAAAATGTTGGATTGGTTAGGAATAGAAAAGAAGGAAGATGGGTCTTTTATAGCATCGTGAATCCGGAATTAGTTGAATATATTCACAAATTGAATCTCCTTTGATCGCTTGCGTTTGAATGATGCACCTGCAAACATTTCGTATGCCAAGCAGAATTCTTCCCCAATATATTATAACAATAAATTTAAATATCTAAATACGTAACCTCTTCTCTCTCGCCAAAGAATTCATCGTGAAGTGATGAACTACTCTTCATACACAGAGGGAGAGGATTTATGGCTCGAAAAGCGAGAATTGGCGTCTACGTGTGCCATTGTGGACTGAACATTGCGTCAGTAGTAGATGTCAAAAAGGTCGCTGAATATGCTGGTTCTTTAGCGGGCGTAATTGTCGCTAAAGACTACAGGTATGTTTGTTCTGATCCAGGTCAAGACATGATAAAACAGGACATCAAAAAGTATGGTCTCAACAAAGTAGTGATTACAGCATGTTCGCCAAAGATGCACGAGCCGACTTTTAGAAAAGTTTTGGAAGAATCAGGATTAAACCCATATCTACTGGAAATGGCTAACATCCGAGAACAATGTTCTTGGGTTCACAGAGATACGCCCGAAAAGGCTACAGAAAAGGCAATTTCCCTTGCAAGAATGGCCGTAGCCAGAGCCCGATTCTTAAAACCATTGAAAATCAAAGAAGTCGAGGCTTTGAAAAGTGCACTAGTGATAGGCGGAGGGATCAGTGGAATCAATGCTGCCCTAGACCTGGCAGAAATGGGTTTCAAGGTGTACTTGGTTGAAAAAAACGAAAGTATCGGAGGTCACATGTCGCAACTAGACAAAACTTTCCCCACCCTCGATTGCTCCACATGCGTTCTCGGACCAAAAATGGTCGAGATGAGCCGTCATCCCAACATTGAAATCATATCGTACGCTGAAGTGAAAAGCGTAGAAGGCTACGTTGGAAACTTTAAAGTGACAGTCGTAAAGAAGCCTCGTTATGTCATAGATGAAAACTGCACAAGTTGTGGAGAATGCTCCGCTGTATGTCCGATAGAAATTCCAAATGATTGGAACATGAATTTGGGTGTGAGAAAAAATATATCGGTGCCCTTCGAGTGGGCGGTGCCGCTTGTCTACACAATAAACATGGATACCTGCATCAAATGTTACAAATGCGTGGAAGCTTGCGGTTTACGGGAAGCCATAGATTTCGGACAAGAACCAGAGGAGATCGTACTAGACGTTGGAGCAATCATTGTTGCGATTGGCTACGACGCTTACAACCCAACCAAAGACGAGGAATATGGATACGGGGTCTACCCAAATGTTGTAACAGGACTCGAAATGGAACGCCTGTTGAGCGCAGCTGGTCCAACAGGAGGTGTTGTCAATAGGCCGTCCGATCTGAAAGAGCCGAAGCGTGTGGCTTTTATTCAGTGTGTTGGCTCTCGAAGCCTTAGTAGAAATCCTTACTGTTCAAGAGTTTGCTGCATGTATTCCATTAAGCAAGCTCGGCAGCTTAAAGAGAAACACCCAGAAATGGATGTCCGCATCTTCTACATGGACATTAGAGCCTTTGGAAAGGGCTTCGAAGAATTCTATGAACAGGCAGCACGCGAATATAAAGTTAATTTTATCCGAGGGCGAGTAGCAGAAATTACAGAAGACCCCAAAACACACAATTTGATTATACACGCTGAAGACACAATGCTGGGCAGACCCTTAGAAATGGAGTTCGACCTAGTAGTACTCGCAATCGGATTGGAAGCTCCATCAACCATCGAAAAAATAGCGGAAATCTTGCGGATTTCAAGAAGTCCCGACAAATTTCTCCAAGAAGCTCACCCTAAACTACGGCCCATAGATACCCTTGCTGCTGGAATATTCATAGCGGGAACTTGCCAAGGTCCAAAAGACATTCCAGACAGCGTAGCGCAGGCCAAAGCCGCCGCTTCGGGAGTAGCCGCCCTTCTCTCCAGAGGTAGAATCAGGGTAGAATCAATAATCGCATCCGTGGACGAGGAACTCTGTGTAGGATGCGGTCTTTGTGAGGACATCTGTCCTTTCGGAGCCACGAAAGTGGAGAACAAAAAGTCTTCGGTTATAGAGGCACTTTGTCAAGGCTGCGGTTTATGTGCCTCTACATGTCCTGAGCAAGCAATAACCGTGAGGCATTTTACTGATAGGCAGGTTGTCGCCCAGATTAAAACAGCCTTTACGAGGTAGGAAGAATGGCTGAGGAATTTGAGCCCAGGATAATAGTGTTCACCTGCAGTTGGTGTAGTTACGCTGGTGCCGACTTGGCTGGCACTAGCCGTATCCAGTATCCTACTAATGTCAGAATAATAAAGCTCATGTGCAGTGGTCGAGTGGATCCCATTTTCGTTCTTGAGGCTTTCAGAAATGGAGTTGACGGTGTGTTAGTAACAGGTTGCCACCCAGGAGACTGCCACTACGTCTTCGGAAACCTTCACACCGAATACAGGATTAAGCTGATCAAAAATATTCTTAAAACAGTTGGATTAGAGCCAGAAAGGATAAGACTGGAGTGGGTATCTGCTTCGGAAGGAAAAAGGTTTGCGCTAATCATCGCTGAAATGGTTGATCACATCAGGAAGCTGGGTGAAAGCCCATTAGGAGGTTGATAACCATGGACTCTTTGGAGGAGCAAAAAAGCGTAGTAGTCATTGGCGGAGGAGTTTGTGGAATTCAAGCTGCTTTGGACCTTGCTGACATGGGCTTTAAGGTATACCTAGTGGAAAAAGGTCCGAGTATCGGTGGACATATGGCTCAACTAGATAAAACGTTTCCAACACTGGACTGTTCAGCTTGCATTCTGACTCCTAAAATGGTGGACGCGGCTAGACATCCCAATATCAAGCTTCTGACGTGCTCCAAGGTTGTTGGGATTTCTCGGGAAAACCCCGATATCGTAGTCAAGATTTTGAAACAGCCAAGATACGTAGAGGAAGACAAATGCACAGGCTGCGGGATATGCTCAGAATTTTGCCCCATAGAGGTTCCAAACGAGTTCGACATGGGCCTCGGCGTGAGAAAAGCCATATATGTCCCGTTTCCTCAGGCGATACCTTTGGTTTATACGATTGACAAAGAGTATTGTATTCACTGTGGTTTTTGCGAGAAGGAGTGCGAAGCGGGCGCCATAAACCACGAACAACAACCGGAAGAAATCACGGTAAAAGTCAAATCGATTATAGTGGCAACAGGCTTCCGTTCATTCGACGCAAAAAACAAAGCAGAGTATGGATATGGAAAATATGACAATGTAATTACAGGCATAGAATTCGAGAGACTCGTTAGTGCTGCAGGTCCAACTGGAGGACACTTGGCAAGGCTTTCGGATGCAAAGGTTCCTAAGAAGATAGCCTTCATCCAATGTGTTGGATCCAGAGATGAAAAAGCTGGTAACCTAAACTGTTCAAGAATCTGTTGCATGTATGCAATAAAACAGGCGATCTTGATCAAAGAGCACTACCCAGAAACCGACGTGCACATCTTTTACATGGACATCCGAGCCTACGGGAAAGGCTTTGAAGAATTTTACAGACGAGCCGAGAAAGAATTTAAGATAAATTTCATTCGAGGCGCTGTCGCCGACGTCGTAGAGGACCCATCGACTAAGAACATGATTTTGAGAGCTGAAAACACCGAAACAGGCGAACTCGTTGAAAAAGAGTTCGACATGGTCATACTATCCGTGGCAGTGCAACCGCCTGAGGATTTAAAGGATGTAGAAAAGTTATTGGGCGTGCAAATAGGAGAGGACGGCTTCTTTGCTTCGGTTCAACCTGAGATTTCTTCTGTTACCACCCAAGCGGATGGAATTTTCATAGCTGGCGCTGTAGAAGGACCCAAAGATATACCCGACAGTATTGCTCAAGCAAGCGCTGCTGCAATGAAAGCCATGATAGCTTCGGTTAGAACAGACTTGGAGGAACATTTGAATGAACGAGAGTGAACCAAGAATAGGTGTATTTATCTGCCATTGCGGGGCGAACATCGGCGCTGTTGTTGACGTTGAAGCAGTTGCAAATTACATAAAAGGACTTCCCGGGGTAGTGACCGCCAAGCATTATGTATACATGTGCTCACAGCCTGGGCAGGCTCTGATCAAAGAAGACGTAAAGAAACTGAACCTCAACCGTGTCATTGTCGCTTCATGTTCACCACTCATGCACGAACCCACTTATCGAAAGGTCTTGGAAGAGGCTGGTCTAAACCCCTTCTTTTTTGAGATGGCAAACATCAGAGAGCAGGTTTCATGGGCTCACATGAGGGAGCATGAGAAAGCCACTGAGAAAGCGAAAGACTTGATCAGAATGGCTGTGGCTCGTGCGCGTTTGTTGGAGCCTGTGTCCAAAATGGAAGTCAAGGTTGTCAGAAGAGCCCTAGTAATCGGCGGCGGGATTGCTGGCATAACCGCAGCGCTCGACATAGCTCGTGCAGGCTTCGAGGTATATCTTGTTGAAAAGGAGCCATACGTAGGGGGTCACCTAGCTTTACTCAACCAACTATACTGGGGCGAAAAGGCCAAGCAAGTTCTCTCCTCGGTCATAAAGAATCTCCCTAATCCTAAAATCAAAGTTCTGACGAACTCAACCGTCGAAGAAGTGAGTGGTTACATTGGTAATTTCAGTGTAAAAGTCAGTCAAAGGCCACGCTTCGTTAATGAAAACTGCGACGCCTGTGGAAAATGCGAAAAAGTTTGCGAAATATCTGTACCCAACAAAACGAATTTTGGTTTGGATCTACGGAAGGCCATCTACTGTTTACC
>CAYFTS010000173.1:0-2846 GCA_964346135.1 uncultured Candidatus Bathyarchaeia archaeon
GTAATTTCTAAAAGAGATGTCTCCGTCGGAGATGCTCGTAACCAAGGAGCCAGCTGTGCAAATGGCAATGTTTTGGTGTTTGTGGATGCGGACACACAGCTACCGCCGTATGCACTTGAAAGAGTTGTCAAACTGATGAAAACTAACAAAGATGTGGTCGGTGGGAGCTGTAGAAAAATACCGGATGACGGAAACATTCTGAGTCGACTGATGTACGAGCTAGTTAACATTTCCACTTTTCTTTCCTTCTATCTTCGCATCGGCGGAGCACACGGCAGCTGTATGTACATTAAAAAAAGCGTTTTCAGAAAAATAGGGGGATTTAATCCCAAGATAAAAGTGGCAGAGGAGCAAGAACTTGTTAGAAGGGCTATGAGGTTTGGAAAGTTCGCTTTTCTCTTGGACTTATGTGTTTTGGAGGATTCTAGAAGGATTAAGCAGTGGGGAAAGCTGAAACTCTACATGTCTTGGCTTTTTGGCACATTCAAAAGCTTCAAGATATGGGAAAAACAGGTGTATGCGAAGGTAAGGTAAGGGCTGCTCTCATTTAAAATCTTTCCTTACTGCTACCACATATATTAATGCAATCGACGTTAGAAACAAGTACACAATTAGCGCTAGATGAAACAACAACGCATCTACGCTTGGATTGAACGTTTGTCGAATAACGGAGGCGTAGAAGGTGAATGCGCCAAAGGTTATTGCTGGAAAGAAAAGGATGGTCACGAGGAAAACTGACCATTTTTTCATTCTGAATAGGCCGTAGGCGGTTATTAGGCTTAAAACGGCTAAAGGTCCAACGTGAACAAGGCTGAAGTTTGAAAGCGCTAGGACTATGGCTTCTGCTCCTCCAACAATCACGTAGAAAATGGAGGTTGCTAATACTCCCAGTCTCTCAACTTTTAGCTTGGACTTCAACTGCATCTCCGTGTTCCTCTGAGCTAACCGCTATTCGATTTTGAACAATATATTAGTTTCGCACAAACAGTGCATCTAGTAGATAGACTCTACTATTTTCTCAACAATGGTTAAAATTTCAAACCTCTCTCAAGAGTTTTGCAACGAAGGATCCGTTGCATTCATGAATATGGGAATAGAGCCTTTGACATTTATTTTGTCCTCGCAGTCCAGGTAAGCCTATTTTAGGTGAGGTCTTCATTAACGTAAATTCTGGGTGCCATTTTAGGAATCTTTCAATTAACATTTCGTTTTCCTCCAAAGTAATGCTGCATGTGGAGTAGACGAGGAAGCCTCCGTTTTTCACGTGTTCTGCACATTGATTCAACATTTCCCATTGAATTCTTGCCATGCCCAAAACAGACCTCTTCAAGAGTCTCCATTTTGCGGATGGTACTTTGTTGAATACGCCTGTGCTGGTGCAGGGTGGGTCCAAAAGCACTAGGTCAGCGGAAATTTTTGTTGGCAAAGACCTGCACACGTCTGCGAGAATTGAAAAAGCTATTTTGGCTCCCATGCGTTTTGTTTCTCGTTTCCAAACTTTCATCCTTCGCTTCGAATAGTCAATTGAGTATATGTTTCCCTTGTTCTCCATTAGTTGAGCCAGATGGGTTGTTTTGGCTCCTGGCGCAGCGCAGATGTCGAGCACTGTCATGTCAGCTTTAGGATTTGCAACTTCTACGGCGAGGCAACTGGCTTTGTCTTGAACGAAAAAGAGACCGTCGCGAAAGCTTCGTGTTCTCATGAGAGGTTTTTTGGTTTTAACCACTTTGTAGGTATATTTGAGTTGCTGCGTCTTTTCAATGATGACCCCCTCCTTCTCTATGCTTTCCACAGCATTTTCTTCGGGTGCCTGCAACGTGTCTACTCGTATGTAAGCGGGTGAGGTTTCTGTGGCGTTCTCTAAGAATCTTAGTGCTTCTTTTCTTCCGAGCAGTCGAAAGCAATACTTGACAAACCATGTTGGATGATAAGTTGAAAGCGCCACTCGCTCTTCATCACTTAATCCCTTCAAAACATCAGAGGATTCTAAGCTCAATATTTCGCCAAGCGTTTCTTCCGCTTCCTGCAGTTCACGCCAGCCCAAAATTGACCGTCCCATTCGAGCGATGTTAACTGCCTTCTCAAAGTTGTCATTGACAAGTTTGGTTTCATATGTGTATAGGCGAAGGAAGGCTCGAGATTTAGGCTTGAAATCCATGAGAGATTGAGGCAGTAATGTTGAATTTAGGAGAAAATCGATGAGGTTTTGTCTTCGAATTGTTTCGAAAACCAGTTTGTGAGCTAGTCTAACGACTCTTGCATCCCTTATTTCCAGCTGTTTTGCTGTTTTGGTTAACGCTAAACGCTCGCCTAATCCTTGCAGTTCAATCTGGGTCAGTGTTTCAATGGCAAGCTCCCAAGCAGCTCTTAACAATTTACCTTCTGTTGTAAGTGAACTGGATGTGGATAAAAGGCTTAAGTTGTTTAGTTCACAACACAGCTTTTTAGGGCTTGAAACGTTATATCTAGATGGGACGCGAATAAATGACAGAAAGACCATTAGACGATTTCTTCGCAACATCCAAACCCGTGAAAACGAAGCAAACAGAATCTTCTTCATCCTCCAAAAAGAAGAAATCCCCCGAAACCAGACGTGGTGCTTCTCGGTCTGTGGCACCCAAAGAGTTGCCTCCCTCATACTTCGTATCCGCTCTCTATTATGGAAGGAAAGCTTCTGCGTGCATCAAACTATACGAGCCAGAGTCACAAAAAATTCATTTCTGGTGAGACACAACTGGACACAAACCCTATTGCCTCACCAATCTTCCACCCAGTGAACTCAAAAAAATCTGCCGTTTAACCTCTCACCCTGGCTTTAACCATTTTGAAACCGTTGAAAAATATGA
>CAYFTS010000174.1:0-2669 GCA_964346135.1 uncultured Candidatus Bathyarchaeia archaeon
ATAATGTCTGGAATAAACAGGGCCCGTAGCTCAGCAAGGCAGAGCGGCGGACCACAGAATACGGGGCTGAGGCTCTTAACCCGTAGGTCAGGGGTTCAATTCCCCTCGGGCCCGCCACATTTGAAAGCAGATGTTGTTTTGTAGTTCCTGCAAAGAGTTAAAGAGTAATATTTCACTGTGTTCATCAAAGAAAAGAGTGGTCAACAGTGTCTGAGTCGCCTTGTTTGAAGGTTCCTAAAGCCTTAGGTGAGAAAGCTATACTCATAACTAAGCGGCTCAACCTTTTCGATAGGGAATTGAAGATTCAACGAGTAGAGGGCTATCTGTACATTCCGTTAATCAGTGAACCTCTTTCCGTTCACATTGAAGAGTTCAAGAAGAACCTCTCAGAATTCAAAGTCTCCACTTTTAGTTTTCCTGAACGCACTGAACGCCCACTCAAACTCGTTGATGTGCTAGAAGACAAGTTGTCCCCCCATCTGTTAGCGAGTCTACCCCGAGCAATCGATTTTGTAGGAGACATTGCCATTATTGAAATTCCTCCAGAGCTGGAGAGTCATAAAAAAATGATTGGGGAAGCAATACTTAAGACGCATAAGAGAGTGCGCACTGTTTTGGCGAAGTCAAGTGCTATTGGAGGTCTGTATCGCCTGAGAGAGTTTGAGGTGATAGCGGGTGAGGACAAAAAGAAAACGGTTCATAAAGAGCACGGTTGCACATATCATGTGGACCTTTCTAAAGCCTATTTTTCACCAAGACTATCCTATGAACATGACCGTGTTGCATCTCAGGTTAGGGAAAACGAAACTGTGGTTGACATGTTCTCGGGAGTCGGTCCCTTCTCTATCCTTATCGCGAAGAGGCATAGAAACGTGCGGGTGTATGCAATCGATGTGAACCCAGACGCGGTACAATATCTGAAAACAAACATCACTGTGAACCATGTGGAGAAGAAAGTTGTTCCGATTCTTGGTGACGCAAGGAAAGTTGTTGAGAAGATGTTGAAGGGTGTTGCAGATCGAGTCATCATGAACTTGCCTGAAAAGGCACTGGAATATGTTGACGTGGCTTGTGAAGCAATCAAGGCGGAAGGCGGTATTATACATTATCACGAGTTCACAAATGCACCTGAGCCTTTAGAAACGGCGAAGAAACCACTAATCGAAGCTGTAAAACAAACTAATCGCAGTATCGAGAAAATTTTATTGACTAGAACCGTTCGATTAACTGCACCGTACACTTGGCAAGTAGTCGTAGACGCTGAAATTCGGTGACTTCAACTCTCCACCGTTAGTGTTATCTCAATTTTTTGGCGAGAACTCTGCATCTTTTTAACAAGCTTTCTTGAGAGGTCACTGGCAGCCTTGTCCGCCCTCACCGCCACTGTTCGACCACAAACGTATCCACTCTTCCTTACCACCAAGTCTGTGGGGTGAGTGAACGACAGGCGAGGGTTTCCCCTTGCTCTAACAACTTCTCTCTCACCGTCAGCCTCAATTGTCACTGTTATTTTCGCGTTTTCTTTTCTCGCGGCTTCCTTAAATTTTTGGTTCAAGTCTGTAGCGCCTTTTGTTGCATTTACGGCTACTATACAGTCGCCACGGCTTGTGAGACTCACCTCTTTTGTGATCTCAAACGTTGTTTTATGAGTTGATCGAACATTTTGATGCCCATATGCTTCAATAACCTCGGTTATTTTCATTAGTCTCCCCTTCCATACTATACGGAGAATAAAAGAGAATTTTTATTCAATAACTTCTATCGAGTCTACTTTTCCGTCTCCATCTAGGTCAAAACCTTGAATCACTGTTGCAAATTCTTTTTCTTTACCAAAATTCTTTAGGACTTCCCTCCAGAACTTGGTGAGAGCGATGACGCAAGCTTTGGTTCCAACAGCTTTGTTACCAGCAAGAACAATAATCCGTTTTTCTTTGCTCCAAGGATTAGCTATCTTAGCTATCACTCCAATAGCGTCACTTGTATATACATTACCTGTTTTTTCAGAAACCAGACCACCGAAAAGAAATCCGTGTTCAGAAGGCATCATGCTGAATCGTATTGGCAAAAACTCATTAACCTCCTGAGTGATCAGATTTGTTCCTGGACCTCCCACTAGAATCATGTTGTTGTTTTCATCCTTCTCAGCTTTCACATCAACGTCCAGTTTTATCATAAAATCTTCAGGTAACTCCACAAACTGGCCCAGAAAGAGTGCCAAATAAGCGGCATAGTGTCCATCTCTTGCTCTAGCTTTGAAAGGCCCATGAGGATCAGGGCTGCCTACCACAATTTTTCCATTGAAGCCACTGTCTTTTAGGAACGGGTCAAAAAACCATTTCATTTTTTCGTTTATGCTGGGAATTGAAACCGTCTTAACCTTTCGGTAGCCAAAGGGAAGCTCAACTCCAAAGGCGGGGAAAGAAGTTTTATAATATTTGGCGGTTGCTCCTTTCTTTTCCTCTTCTCTAACAACTTTAATTGCGCCAGCTTTTGCAAGCTTTCTGATGTGATAGTAAACTTTTTGCTCATGTAACTTCAGCTTTTTTGCGAGTTCCATTGGATACATTTCCTTCTCGCTGAGAAGCTTGAGAATTTTCCAACTGAGCTTGTTCAAAACAACTTTGAGTCTGTGAGGATCGTCAAAGATGGCGATATCTTTCACTTCGCGT
>CAYFTS010000175.1:0-33441 GCA_964346135.1 uncultured Candidatus Bathyarchaeia archaeon
AAGGGTCTGAACACTCTTAGTTTGACGGCGCCAACACGCAGTTTATTCTTCCTCAATCTGTCAACTGCTTCCTTGGCTTCGCTGCTTACAGCTCCCATGGATACTATTGCTACATCCACCTCTCTGCACTTATAGCATTGAATGTGAGATTCGTAATCTCGACCGAATCGCCGAGAGAAATCTGAAGCCGATTCATTAATAACAAGCTTAGCATTCTCCATGGCTTTCTGAATTAAGAGACGGAACTCCATGTACAATTCAGGACTCACCACACTGCCGTGAGTTGAAGGTTTATGCAAATCTATCAAGGCATGGTTCACGTTGTAGGGTCCTAAAAAGTCATCAACATCTCTCTGATCAGGTAACTCCAGAGGCATGGCTGTGTGGGAGAGTTCAAAACCGTCGTAACACACCATTACAGGCAGCAAGACTCTGGAGTCCTCAGCGATTCTGTACGCTTGTATCAAGGTATCTAATATGTCTTGATTGTTTTCGCAGTAGAATTGAATCCATCCAGTATCCCTTTGAGAGATGGAGTCATTGTGATCGGCCCAAATAGACCATGGAGGAGCTATAGCACGGTTTACCTGAGTCATCACTATCGGCAATCTACTTCCTGACGCCCAATGAAGCATCTCATGCATATACAATAAACCTTGGGAAGACGTGGCTGTGAATGTTCTGACACCCGCAGCCGATGCTCCGATGCATGCTGACATGGCGCTGTGTTCAGACTCTACCTTGATATATTCGGCGCTCATTTCGCTATTAGCTATGAACTCAGCAATTTTCTCTATTACGCTGGTCTGGGGCGTGATCGGATAGGCTGCGACCACTTTGACTTTGGCTAGTTTGACTGCATAAGCCGCGGCATAATTACCAGTTGCCACTATTTTTTGCGCCATTCTTTCTCCCCTTCAAACTTCATAACTATTATCTTCAAGGGACATTCTTTGGCACAGATTCCACAACCCTTACAATATTTTAGATCAATCTCGGGTGTATAATCTGAACCTAGTTTGATGGAGCCTTCTGGACAGTATAGCCAACAGAGAATACATCTAGTACATTTTTCCTTGTCTATTATGGGTTGATATATTCGCCATGTACCTTTATCGCTAGTGCCCTCCTCCGATGGAGTTGATAAGGGAGTTCTTGGTAGACGTAGTGATCGAACATGTTTTCTAATCAGCTTTGTCAATCCCCCTAAGAAGCATGTAGCCCAGCATAGCGGCTTTGATATTTCTTTCCCCGAGTTGATGAGGCCATCTCTCTCCGATTGCTTCTTTAAGTGAGTCAAGGGTTACAATCTTGCTAGCTCTAGCGAAAGCTCCTAACATAACGGTGTTAACGACGGCGGTTCCAGCTACGACGAGGTCCAGTTTGACAGCAATCCTGGTAGCGTCAACCTTAACAACTCTATAGCCCTTAAATTCAAATCGCTTGCGCCTGCCTGGTTTATTAATTAACAAAAGGCCCCTCTTCTTCAGACCTTCCGCAACATTCTCTCCCTCACTTAGGAAGGGATCGAGAACGACGACGTAATCTGGTTTGTAGAGAGGACCTCGAAGCCGAATTTGTCTTTCAGATATTCTCACAAAAGCCGTTACAGGTGCACCTCGACGCTCTCCACCAAAGTATGGGAAAGCCTGAACCCATTTACCTTCCTTAAAGGCAGCATTAGCCAAAAGCTCAGCAGCTATGACGACACCTTCTCCTCCTCGACCGTGAAATCTAACACCTTTCATAATTAGATCACTAGGAATATTGAGGACCCCTACTTAAAATGCTTACATAAATTAGTTCATACACTAGAATGCTAATCTTGAAGACAAGCAAAAGAAGGGATTAGATTCAAGTCTAGAACTACCTTTCACAGATGTTTACTAACACTAAATGCATGCATGTAGCATGTACTCCACAATAAGTTTCTTATGTTCCAGATATTATGAAAGACCTGTTCATTTAACATCATTCAAGCTGAATAACATAGTTTGTGCGTACGTATTTCCGCGTCATAGAAGTTACAGAACAGAAACTTTATTTTATATTATAATATTCTGGATACGCCATGCGGTGAACTAACTTGAAGGCTCTGTCCATATACGTGGAAAAATGCTGCGGATGCCGAATCTGCGAACTGATATGTGCCTATCAACATTTCCAGCAAAACAACCCGAAAAAAGCGGCAATAAGAGTTTTCCCGCTCTTTCCAAACCCCGCTTCCAACGTACCAATCGTTTGTCACCACTGTGCGGTTCCAAGATGCGTTGAACAATGTCCAGAAAAGGCTCTTTACAAGGCACAGGATGGACGAGTCTTACTAGACATCAAGAAATGCACTGGCTGTCGTGTATGTTTAGATGCATGCCCTTTCACTGCCCTTTACTTCCATCATGACATGGTTATTCCAATAATATGTGACCTTTGCGATGGTGACCCAGTCTGCGTAAAATGGTGCCCAACAAAAGCTTTGCGTTTCACTCCTTTGTCTGTTATTGGACAGGAGCGGCGTGTTAGAACAGCTACCGCTATGGCAGGAGAGACTTAGAATGACGCGATTTAAAGGAGGCTATGTTGGAAAGATCGCCAGAGTTGATCTAACGAAAAAAAGGGTGAAAACTGAAAAGGTTGATCCAACATTTGCCGTCAAATATATAGGTGGACGAGGATGGAGCGCACGGCTCATATGGGATGAAATCCCTGCCCACACAGACCCGTTAGGACCAAAAAACAAGCTTATTATCGCCACAGGCCCCTTATCTGGACTTCTCATCCCTGGAGCTGGAAAAACCAGTTTTTCCGCCATCAGCCCAGCAACCGGCTACTATGGAGATAGCAATGTGGGGGGAATGCTTTGCACGGAACTTAAACAGGCGGGGTTCGATGCATTAATTCTGGAAGGTAAGTCAGACAAGCCAGTTTATCTCTGGATTGAAGATGACAAAGTTGAGATGAGAAATGCTGAAGACTACTGGGGTACGGGTAGCCTTGACACAGAAAACTCGCTGAAAAAAGATTTGGGCGACGAACTCATTCGTGTGGCTTCGATTGGGCAGGCGGGAGAAAATCTTGTAAATTTCGCCTGTGTCACTTGTGACTATGGGAGGCAGGCGGGCAGAACTGGAATGGGTGCAGTCATGGGGTCAAAAAAAGTGAAGGCAATAGCTGTGCGAGGGTCTTTTGACATTCCAGTTGCTGACTATAAGGCTATGCGGAAACTTTTCGAAGAATCTATGCGGAAAATTCTTAAACATCCAGTTTTGAGTAGTTGGCAGAAACAAGGAACCATGCAGTTCATTGACTGGGCACAGGAGAATATTTGCTTACCTACGCGCAATTTTTCGTCTGCAATGTTTGAAGGCTATCGTGGAATTAACGCAGACATTATGGAAAAGAATGCTAAAGTTGCGGACAGAGCATGTTTCGCTTGCCCTATATGCTGCGGACACTTCACTATCATTAAGGAGGGACCTCACAAAGGCGTGGGGGTTGAAGGACCAGAATATGAAACCGCCTCAATGCTCGGCAGCAACTGTATGCTTCCCACAATAGAAGATGTGATCTACGCCAACTATCTCTGCGACAACCTTGGACTCGACAGCATATCTGCGGGAAACATTGTCGCTTTTGCCATGGAATGTTTCGAGCACGGCATCATTACAAAGGAGGATCTAAATGGAAATGAGCTTAAGTTTGGAAATGCTCAAGCTATGTTCGATTTTCTTAAGATGATCGCAAAGCGACAAGGTATAGGTAACCTTTTCGCTCAGGGAGTAAAAAAAGCCTCAGAAAAACTTGGCAAAGAATCTGAAAAATTTGCCATGCAAGTGAAAGGACTAGAAATAAGTGGATATGATGTTCGAGCGGCTCAAGCGATGGGCTTATCCTACGCAACCGCGGACATCGGAGCCCACCATAACAGGTCTTGGGCCATCGGCAAAGACATTGAAACTGGAAGAGAAAGTTATGATGAGGACAAAGTGAAAACTGTAATTTATCTTCAACAAGCCAGGCCTCTATTCGACTTACTTGGAACATGCCGTTTCCAGTGGCTAGAAACTCAAATAGAGCCTGCCTTTTATAATCGATTCTATGTGGCAGCCACTGGCATCAAAACGACTGTTGAGGACCTCATGCAAGCTTCTGAAAGAATTTACAATCTCACCAGAGCCATCAGCATTCGGGAGGGCCTAACTTCAAAGGAAGACTGGTTGCCGGAGCGGTCATTCGCGGACCCTGTTCCTGAAGGCGCGGTAAAGGGTGCAACTCTTGACAAGAGGAAGTTCAAGAAAATGGTGAAAACCTATTATAAATTGCGGGGTTGGGATGAAAAAGGTGTGCCAACTCCGGAGAAACTGGAAGAACTTGGTTTAAAAGATGTTGCTGAACGGTTGCATGGTTCTTAAAGCTGCGGTTTGAATGAGATGACCGTTGAAAGGAATCTCTTGATATCTGTTCTGAAGTTAACAAAAACAGGACCTATCCAAGTTAAACTGGTAAGCAGAGACGCTCACATTCCCACTCAAGTCGCTGATGAAATGCTGAGGAAACTTTCTGACGCAAGACTCATTAAATATGTCGATGATTTAATCGAAACGTCACCAAATCAACGTGCAAGAATGGCTATTCACGCAGTTAAGTCAGGAGCAGACCTCGAAAGAGTATGCAACGTTCTCGAATGGAAAGAGTTTGAAAACATCACAGCTACGGCATTCGAAGAAAACAACTACGCAGTGAAAACACGGTTCCATTTCAAATGGGCGGGTAGGAGGTGGGAGATTGACGTTCTTGGCTGTAAGAAGCCTCTCGTCGCCTGTGTGGACTGCAAACAGTGGCATCGTAACTGGCGAAGATCAGCGATCATGAAGACAGTTGAGTTACAGGTGGAGAGAACTCGTGCGCTGGCAGAAGCTCTTGTTTCTCTGCGTGAAAGCGTTGGATTGATCAACTGGAAAGAGGCGACATTGGTTCCAATTATTTTGTCTCTAGTTCCGAGTCCTTTCAAATTCTACAATAATGTGCCAATAGTTCCAGTTCTTCAGTTTCCAGATTTTCTTAATGAACTACTAGCGCACATAAATTCGTTGACGCACTTCTCACTTAAATTCTAAACCTAAATCTGTTAGTTCCCTCTTAACTTTGTTATATATGTCCCAACATTTTTGAGAAGGCTTTCCGGTTTCAAAATCGCAACATTCCTGATGTTTCATGCCCAATGGTGGATCTGCAATTTTATCCACGTATTTCGGCAATAGTTTCTTCACCAATTCATTAGCATCTTCTCTCTGCAATCCAGCAGCTGCATGAGCAACTTCCGCTGTGAACCTTGGCTCAACCGGTGTCAAGTAATCTTCACGCTTTCCTCCAGCTATTCCCCCCGTTTCCATAGATACACCTGAGGTTATCGCCGATGTGTGTTGCGCCGCAATTTCGTGTAGGCACATTTCCGTGCAAGGTCCGGCAGCAGTGTAATTGAAATAAAGCGATAGTAGGTGTGTATTTCTGCTGATTGCTTGTGCGTAAACACTTGCTACCCATAACAACTCTGGCATGCTGCTGGCTATGTATTTAATATGAATTGGAAAGGCAAGGTGCCACCCTGCTTGATACACAAGAGCGCCCATTAGGTGATATGCAACAGTTGCGACTGCTGTTCCTTCTGGTCCACCGCAATAACCACCGTATATGGGTCCGTAAAGGGAAGCTATGGGAAGGGAAAGAGACATCAAAGTACAGGCTCGGTTAAGGAGGTCAAAGTTCGTTTTTAATTCTGCAAGAGTGGCAATCATATAGCTGTCTGTTGGTCTAAGCCCAAACTCTGGATGAAGTCCAGCGATCAATGCTATAGCTGAGTCAGCAGTTGAAATTGAGTTCATGATGGGTAAACCAGGTCTTCCAGCTCTCCTTAACGCTTCTCTCCCAAGAACCACTGTTCGTATTGCTCCTAAAATTTCCAAGGGCGATTCAGGTCTTATCCTTACCCCATTTACCTTAGTCAAAGCAGGCGTAGTTATTGAATTAGCAATAGGTATCCGAGCGTAATTTTCCACTAACTTTGAAAAAATGTGTTCAGAAGAAACCGCGATTCCACCGGCACCACAAAAACACCATGGTAGTTTTTTGTCTTCTGGTTTTCTTGGAACTAGTGTTCCAGCATCACTGCCTTCTCCAAAAGTGAGTTTGGAAGGTGCTGTCTTTAGCCTTTCTTTGATTTCATTCTCATCAAATTTGATTATGCGCTCAGTATCTTTACAGTAGGTGCCTACTTCGCAATAGAAGTCTATAGCGGCTTTGAAAACGTCGTCTGCTAAGCTATTGTCAGATGGAACAAGGGTTTCTGGGTCGTATTTTATATCGTATTCTTTTACTTTTTCCATTAACTTGGTTGAAAAAATTTTTAGGTCATATTCTCGTTCTGAGCAGGGTTTTCCTGTTAGTGCTCGCTCCACCACATCTAAGAAGGTGACCATAAGATCACTTCTTTTTCTCAATCAACTTTGAGGCAAGCTTTATGGCTTCTGTGGCAGTTTCTGCCCAACCATCAGCGCCGATTTCTTCAACCCATTCTCGTGTTGTTGGTCCACCCCCCACCATAACAATGAAATTTTCTCTTTTCCCAGTTTCCTTGAGATAGTCTATCACGTCTTTTTGCCCTCCTATAGTCGACGACATAAGAGCTGACAGCGTAATGATGTCGGCTTTAACTTTCTCTGCTTCTTCAATGAACTTGGACGTTGAAACATCTACTCCTAGGTCATAAACGTCGAAGCCATTGGCTCTAAGCAGAGCTACAAGGATGTTTTTACCTATATCATGTATGTCGCCTTTCACAGTGCCGCTGACAACTGTTCCTTTTTTCACTACTTTTTCTTTGGATATGTGGGGAAGAAGAACGTCCATGCCTGCTTTCATGGCATCTGCTGCCATCATCAGTCCAGTTAAGAAGATTTCCATTTTGTCGAATTTCTCGCCCACTGCTATTGCGCCTTTCGATAATCCTTTCTCAATTGCTTCAACAGGGTCTATTCCTTTTTCAATGACTTGTTTAGCTGCGTTTATTACTGCTTGACTGTCGGTAGCGATAACTGCTTCACTTAATTTTTTGAAAAGCTCTTCCTTACTCAAAGTTTATTCACCTTATATTGCCGTATTTACGAAGCACTCAATAATTAATATTTTGCGATGATTAACCAACGATTTCAATTGAGGTTCCCAGAGCCAGTCCTGGTAAGCCCTTTCTGAACCTAGCTCTCACCCGCCCTTTTTTCCCATGTAACGCCACGATTTTCCCTCGAATTTTACGTTCTCCTGCTGGCCACGCAACCTTTCGGCCTATGAGTTGAGCTGCTTCGCTGGCAGATTTGATATTGGGAAACTGGAGGATGAATTCTTTTGAACCCTGAGTTTTTGGGCCTGTTCGATAGCTAATTAAGAACCCTTCAAGTGTTTGCGGCAAATCTATCCAAACCTTTGTTGCCGCTACGAACTTTCAATAGGTGAGCCCAAGTCTTCAAGTTCCTTCGTAACCTTGCTGTAAATCCCCAAACATTTACTGGACGGATTTCCTGTTTTCACATCAAAGCACTCTTGGTACTTCACACCTAACGGAGGATCTGGAATTCTATCCAGATAAAGTGACACAAGATGCTTCACTATCTCATTTGCATTTTCCCTTTTCATTCCTGCAGCTGCATGAGCCACTTCTGCTGCAAATCTTGGCTCTATAGGCGTTAAGTAATCTTCATGAGCTGCTTTTGCAACTCCCACTGCTTCTATTGAAAGCCCTGAAGTAACAGCTGTTATAGCTCTTGCTGCAATCTCGTAGAGACACATTTCTGTGCATGGTCCTGCCGCAGTGTAGTTCAGGTTCATCGATAATAGATGGGTGTTTCGACTGATTGCTTGTCCGTAGGCACTTATCACCCACAGCAACTCTGGCGTTGTGTTGCATCTGTATTTGAGGTGAATTGGAAACACTAAGTGACATGTCGATTGATAAACAAGAATTCCCATAAGGTGATAAGCCACGGAGGTTATGGCAGTGCCTTCTGGTCCTCCACAATAGCCGCCGTATACTGGGCCGCTTTCTCCCACTATGCGACCGCCTAAGTTTAGCAGAGCGCAAGCTTTGTTGAGTCGGTCAAAATCTGTCTTCAGTTCAGCCATTGCGGCTAGTAGATATCCATCCGAAGGTCTGAGCCCGTACTGGGGATGAAGAGCTGCAATTAATGACGGAGCTGATTCAGCGGTCGCCAGCGCATTCATGATTGGCAAGCCTGGTCTGCCGGCTCTCCGCAGAGCTTCTCTGGCTAAAACTGCGTTTCTTATTGCTCCATAAATTTCTAAAGGGGACCTCGGTCTTATTCGCACGCCGTCCACTGAGGTTAGAGCAGGGGTAGTTATTGAATCTGCAAGAGGGATTGCTCCATAGCTTCGCATTAAGCTTAATAGGATTTCCTCAGAAGACACAGGTGCTCCTGCTGCTCCAATAAAGCACCATGGTGGCGTTCTATCTTCTGGCTTTCTCGGAATCATTTCCTTTGCCTCCAATTCTTCACCGAAAATTGCTTTTGATGGTGCGTTTTTTAAACCAGCTTTGATTTCGCTTTCAGTGAATTTGATAATGCGTTCAGTGTCTTTGCAGTAAGTGCCAACTTCTCGATAGAGGTCGATACCAGCTTTGAAAACATCATCAGCTAAGCTGTCATCTGAGGTAACAGAGAGTTTTGGATCATATGTTATGTCGTATTCCTTCACGAGTTCCATTACTTTGGCTGCAAAAATTTTCAAGTCATAATCTCGTTCCGAACAAGGTTTTCCGGTTACGGCTCTCTCCATCATGTCTAAGAAGGTAACCATCAAATCACCTCTTTTTTTCGATTATGTCTAAGACTAATCCTTTCATTTGATTTTTCACCTTACCTTTAGGGGTTCTTAGTTTTCCTATTTAAGCTTCTAGGGTTGAGACAACACATGGGCAACAGATTTCTTTGCAACTCTGACAGCTGGGTATAGGCTGAACAAGCAGAGAAGTCCTAATGCCAAAATCAATAATCCAGTCACAGAAAAAAGAGTAAATTGTGAAATAACTGGGTCAGGAATCAAAAATACAAACGTGAAAAAGAGTCCAATAAAAATTCCCACTGCCCCACTAATTAACGTAACAATTAAAGCCTCCATAAAAACTATCTTCATAATCATTTTCGGTTTAGCACCCAATGCTCTCATCATGCCAAGCTCTCTTTGTTGACCTGTAACCGAAAGCATCATGTAACTAAGGAGACAGAGAATAGCGGTTACAAAAGAGAAAAGAGGTAAAAACATAACAAACGACCAAACATAACCAAGAAAAGCGAGATGTTTTCTAAAAACTTCATTAAGCTCCATTGGTGCTAACCCCATTTTTTCTATTTCAGCGAGAACTTCCAACCGTTTAGACGGATCAACCTTAAGAAAAACAAGATTATAGTTATGCTGACTATCCATCAGTGTAGATAAAACGTTTAGAGGCACATATACCACGTTTCCGTTATTTAGTGGATCTAAACACACGCCAGCAATTTCAAAATCTTTCCCAACCACCGTGACAGCTTGCTTCTGAGGATAATCAAACATTTCCAGCGCCAACGAATCGCCAATAACAGCAGAATATACATCAGTGTCGTTGAGAAACCGCCCGAAAATCAGCCACTCATTAATAACACAGTTTGGCTGAACTCCGAGAACAAGAGCCTTGCCCGATCGACTGTCTCCTATAGCAATATAAGGATCTGGTTCTTCAGGGTCAATAATAAATCCTTGAACTTCGTAAACGGTTGTTTCCAAAACCAAGCGGGGATCCACTTTTAGAACTCCAGGAATAGCGTTTAGTTCAGATACTAGAGACTCGGAAATATTGTATCTCAGATTAAGATAGTCAATTTCTTCTGTCTCTTTGGCTTCGAAAAACTGTGAAAGCAGATTCACATATCGCATAGAAAGATCTGAATGTCCTACAACAATGATGTCTCTACTTACTGCTCGCTCCACATAACTCTGGGTAGTCTGACTGGAAATTATTCCTCCAGCAATTGTCACGGTTGTTAAAGTTAAAACTGTGGCAAGACAGATTATTGCGCGGCGAGTTTCAGACTTCCTGCGTATTAAAGTCCGATATATCATTTTAAACGTAAGACCCAATTTTGAAGAAACAGGCTTTCCAAATTCCACATCCGATGTTGCCCCAAACGAATAAAGAGGTGATAACGCGTCAGCTGGTTTCACTCTAATTGCTTTAATTATGGGTTTGGTCCCCAGAATGTGGGAGGCAACAACGAATATGAAAAAGATGGGTAAGATTGTCCATAAGCTGACGGAGCTTTGCAAAAGTGGAAAACCCAGAGCATTCAACACATTAATGCAGGCGAGGTATGTTAACACTCCAATGGCTGTTCCAGTAATGCAACTTGTGAAAATGATGATGGAAAGTTCTGTGATGAAATAACCGAAAGCTATGCTGGCTAAACATCCAGTTGCCTTCATTATTCCAATGTCGTGCATCCGCTCAGACATAGACCAATAAACAAGAAAAAACGTTACCAACGCTCCAGCCAAGATGTTGAGAAGACTAACCATAAAAACAAAACGTGAAAACACGTTTGCAAAACCTACCGTAAGCTTGCCCTCAGCAACCACAGCAATTTCAAAGCCAACGTTTTCCCCGAAAAGAATAAGGAAAACAGTGGCAGCAGTGCAGATTGTTAAACCAATGATGGTTAGGACTGTTTGAAATTTTCTTCGTATAAGATCTTTTACGGGAAACGATATTTCACTCATTTGCGGCAACGATCCTGCCGTCTTGTAAATGCAGTGTTCGATTTGCCAACTTCTCTATTCTAGCATCATGAGCAGCAACCATGATGGTTTTTCCCTTCGCCTTCAATTTCTCCAGTATCCGAACAATTTCAAGACCCGTTTCCATGTCCAAATTTCCCGTAGGCTCGTCAACAAGCATGAGAGGAGGATTGTTAGCTAAGGCTCTTGCGAAGGTCACTCGTTGCTGCTCGCCTCCACTGAGCTGAGCAGGAAGATTGTCAGCTCGATGAGAAAGACCAACCATCCCTAACAACATTTCTGACCGCTCTCTAACCCGCTCATCCGACCAGCCGGCAAGCTCCATGGGAAACATGACGTTTTCAAGAGCAGTTAATGTTGAAATGAGATTGTAAGATTGAAAGACAAAACCTATGTAAGCGGAGCGGAAGGTTGCGAGAAAGTCCTCGTCATAAGTGCTTAGGTCATGTCCAAAAACAACGATCTTTCCACTAGTTGGCTGGTCGAGACCACCAATAATGTTTAGAAGGGTTGTTTTCCCAGCGCCCGAAGATCCACAAATCGAAATGAACTCGCCTTCCAAAACCTCAAGATTTAATCCATTCAAAGCTTTGATAGAAAGATCGCTGATCTGATACTCCTTGCATAAAGAAGAGGCTAAAATCGCCTTCTCTTTCATTTTGGTCATATCCACTGTCAGCGTCATGTTATTTGAAACGTGAAAGGGGAAATAAATTTAACTCAGTTCGGATAAGAAAGGCTTCAATGAGAGGATATAAAATGAGCGCAGTTTACGAAAGAGAACATAAAAAATTTCTGAAAAAAACAAAACGCTCCGAACAAATCTACAAGAAAAGCGTGGAGGTAACTCCTTTCGGTGTCCACAGCAACTACCGTTCTATGGATCCTTATCCCATTTACTTCACCAAGGGAAAGGGAAGCAAACTCTGGGACGCTGACGGCAACGAATACATCGACTTTCACATGGCGTTTGGTGTCTTAGTATCTGGCCATTCTCATCCAGTGCTGGTGGAAGCAATGAAAGACAGAATCGCAAATGGCACAATCCTTGGTTTTGAATTCGAAGATTCCTATAAGGTAGCTAAGCTCATATGCGAACGCTTCGGTGTCGACATGGTGAAGTTCTCAAGCACTGGAGGAGAGGCTACAAACTACGCGGTTAGATTTGCAAGAGCCTACACTGAAAGAAAAAAAATACTGAAGTTTGAAGGATGCTATCACGGTTTCCCTACCAGCTTTCTAGTGAACGTGAAACCCACAACAGCAAAGGCTGGACACCCCAGATTTCCAAACCAAGTTCCTGCATCCAAAGGAATCTTAGAAGAAGCAGTAAAACAAACTTTGATTGCACCTTTCAACGATTTAGAAGCCGTTGAAACTATTATGAAAAAACATGGAAACGAAGTGGCAGCCATTATTCTGGAACCCATACCTATGAACATGGGCTACATCCTTCCCAAACCTGGATTCTTAGAAGGATTAAGGAAGATAGCTGACGAATACAACTCGGTTCTCATCTTTGACGAAGTGAAAACAAGCGGAAAATTCTACAGAGGAGCCACTGGATACTTCAAAGTTAAGCCAGACCTTGTAACCATGGCCAAAGCCATTGCAGGAGGCTACCCGTTATCTCTGATTGCGGGAAAAAAGGAGGTAATGAACTCTGTCATACCCGGCGTCGTCTCCCATGCTGGCACATTTAACTCTAACTCGCTCTCCATAGCTGCTGGATTAGTGACGCTCTCAAAAATATTGACAGAAAAGGCCATGAATGAAGCTACAAAACTTTCCGGAATGCTGGCTAAAGGCTATGAAGACATTGTAAAGGACTCTAAAATCAACGCGTTAGTCAAATGGGCTGGAACAAGCGGCACAGTTCACTTTACGAAAGCCAAAAAAATTGAAAATTGGAGAGACTTCATAACAACCATTGACGTTGCAAGATGTTTCCTCTACACAGTGATTATGATGAACAGAGGCATCGTTCCCAGCGCTTTGGGTCCAGATGAACAATGGACGATTTCTGTGCAACACTCAAAAGAAGACATAGAGAAACATTTAGAGGTTTTCAAGGAAATCGCAGAGCATGTAAGAAAGCTAGATCTAGAAATGCCAATGGTTGAAGCTGTTTAATTCAGTAATAACATTCCGAGGATCTCCTCAAACAATTTCCCCCTTTTTGGAGAGAAACATCTACTGGCTTAATAATTCGGTGCAATCAAGTTCGTAGTTGTATTTAATCAACTGATGGGTCTTTCGAATTTTTCGTGTATTTGTATGCCTCTCTTTGACAATTCGTTGAAAAACTCTATTGGATCAAGGCTTGCTTCTGGAGGAAAAACTCCGTTGCTTCTCGCTTTTCCCTTTCCCATCATCTGCGCTCCAATCGAGAGGGGTATCCCGACATTTTTGCCATAAGCAGACTTTCCTCCCCACTCATCCATTGAGGGATGATTATTTTTTAAAGTGATCTTTGCGAGTTTTCCATTCTTCTTACCTGTCACTTCAACGATTAATCCGTAGGCCCAGACTGGGTTTTTCTTGGCTTCAGGATTCTTAATGAGAAACTTGAACATGAAGTCTGCTGGTTTCACTTTCTTTCCGTTTATTTCAACAGGTTCCCCTTGGTAAAAGTTGTATTTCACCATCATTTTTACCAGTTCCATGGTTGCTGGTGGAAAGCATCCTCTCACTGATACCTTCTTTAGCTCTGGAAAAGTCTTGGACAAGCTTCGGGTTTCTTCATGAGGAATGTAGACGACTTCTTGCTTACCGATTTGTTCGTGGAACTCAACAGTTCTTGCTCCTTCTAGGGGTTTGACTCTCACGAATTTACCGTCTTGGTAGTAGACTCTTTCTTTAACTGCTGGGTCAAATTCCCAGAAGGTTGTGTATAAGAGGCCTGGTGCAATGGCGGTGGATCTAAATGCGGCAAATGAAATTTGCACTTCCTCTGCGCGATCAAGTTTACTTATTCCATACTTGGCCATCATGTTGGTTGTGCCAGGAGTGGCTCCGCAACCTGCGATGTAGGTGATTCCAGCATTTTTCGCTTTTTCGTCAAGCGCGAATTGATCAGGTTCGGCTGAAAGGTCTATGCCGTTTATTCCAGCTTTTATGCAAGCTTTCGTTACGTTAAGGTCGTATCTGAAGGGTAAAGCGCTAGCAACAAGGTCAAACCCTTTCATGGTGTTTGCGAGTTCGTCTATGTTGTTTGCGTCAACTTTGGCAACTGAGAGTCTCTTATCGTTTAGTTTGGAGATGAAGTTTTTTACTTTTTCAACATCGATATCTCCCATTACAATTTGTGAAAAATCACTTGTGTTTACCATGTCTTTCGTGGTTTCTGAGCCCATTGCGCCAGCTCCGCCAAGAATTAATATTCTCATTTCTGTTTACCTCGCCTTGTGATTGTTGGAGTTTCTCTCTATAAATCCATTGATTTATAAGTTTTAAACAATTTTAAACGGATAAAGGAGAGCTTATTGAGTGTAAACGGTTTTAGGGTATTAAAGATGGAGAGTTTGTTGATGCTTTTGTATCCACTTGGCATGGAGACTTCCCTCGCAAACCCTCTGATCTCACTGCTGTTTTCTGGAAAAACTCTGTTTTTAACATATCTTTTCGCTATATGATTCAAATATGAGCTGTGAGGGATTGGAATCCTAGAAGGTGATGTCTATAGCAGTTTCTGGGCAAAAAATGTTTTCAGCATTCTGCTGCTATTAGGCTCCAAATATGCGGGCGAGTGGTGTGGAGACGTCGTGTCGGCTTAGTGGGTTAGAATTCTTGTGGGTTCTTTACGACCTTGGAGGGGTGATAAAGTTGTTTGTTAAAGGTTTTTGTGGTGTTTTGGTTGGTGATATTGCTGTTTTCTGGTGTCAGTGATGGGGTTGTTTCGTGTCTTGTTGATGGAAGTATATGCTTTGTAGGTAAATTATGTAGGCAAAACTTGGCATTTTGCGTTGTTGTTAAGATGTGGTTTTCAATTTTAGGTGATATTGGTGAACTTTAGATTATCCGTTCACTGAGACTCACTGAAACTCACTGGGTCTCTGAAACAGCGCTTTTGGATACAAAAGCATCAACGGTTTCTCCTCTCTTTCCTATCTGAAACTTATTCCAGCTCTCTTTTCAATCTCTCTCTTTGTCTACGGATATGTCTTCTACTGTATCCCACGTAAGGGTCCACGGTCTTCGCTGCTTTCCATCCAAACCAAGCTTTCATCTCGGGTAGGGTTGTTGTTGGATCTTCCAGGAATCGTGTCGCTCGGTTTAAACGGAAAAAATGAGGATAGTAACGGTCTCCTATAGCACGTTTCACAACGTTGATGGCTGTGCGGGGTGAGAAATTCCAGATTCTGCCTTTCTCAGTCCTAAGACTGCGTCTTGTTCTCTTAATCTTTTCAACAATGAGGTCTACGTAGGGGTAGTCAACTGGAACTTCTAACGGTTCTCTTTCACCGCCCTTCTTGGGTGTAGCATTAACAATTAGTAAACCATCTTTGATTAAGAAATCTTCTTTCGTTCTTTCTAAGGCTTCAGCTTTCCGTACTCCAAACCAATATAGGAATGCCAGGAAAGATTTGTGGCTCAGCATTTTACTTTTAATAAACTTTCCATTTTCCATGGCATCTTTGAAAGTTTTGAAGTCTATAGGCGCTGTTATCTTTCCATACTTATATTTTGGCAAGGTTGGAACCTCTTTTACAGATAAGGTTTCTCTTGCGTAAAAGGTACATTTTACGCAATTTAATATTGTTTTCTAACATCAAACAATATATCTACATATTTTCAAGTTTGGTAATGGTTCAGTTTTGGATTTCTCGGTGAAGTAATGGTGTACTTATGTCTATTTTGTGTCTTCTACAAGTTTCGAGTACAGTTCTGTGCAGTTCTGCATCTATTTCTGGCAGTCCTTTTATGTCGTTTATGAACACGTAAAGAGTGTATTCAACGGCATATTTCTGAAACTTTGTTATCCAGACATATGGTTTGGGTTCTTCCAAAACTCTAGGAACTTTTCCGGCAGCTTCTAACAAGACTTTTTCCACGTCTTGGCTGGCGTATTCAAATCCAGGGGTAACTGTCACATGTCTTCTAATCGCTCTCTTTTTTCCAAAATTGTCAATCTCAGCTTTGAGTAACTCTTGATTTGGAACAGAAACTAAAACATTGTCAAGAGTCAGCATCTTGGTGTAGATCAAATCAATGGCTACGACGTCAGCAAATTGATCGTTAAAGAAGATTCTATCACCAACATTGAAAGGTCTGCTCGTCATAACTATCAAACCAGAGATGGCGTTTCCAATGGTGTTTATGGCCGCAAAACCTATGATGGTTCCACCGAGAATAGTCAAAAGTCCAGATATCAGACCCAGCGTTACTCCAAACTGCGCCAAAATGGCTGACAGAACTACAAGAACGATGACCCATTTGACGATTCTATTCAGAGTGTAAGCAAGATGTTCTTCCAGCCTCTTCTGCTTCTTCAGCCTTATGATTTCTCGGGCAACAATTTTGTAGACAAAATACCCGATAACGATGGAAATGACTGGAAAAAGGACTTTGTCCAAGTTTGATAAAACCCACTCGCCAATGGCGTTAATAAAATCTAATAGGCTCATATAGAGAATACCCCTCATCCGATTCTATGCATCTGATGCCTTTAAAAACATGCTGCAGTCTACACCCGAATGCATGTGCAGAATGAAAAAATGTCTTAGACCACATCCTTTGTAAAAGACACCATAGAAAAAGAGACTTAAAGTTTGTTGGGTATGAATGTCAAACTCAAAAAGACTGCCTTGGAAACATGTAAATGCCACAAAATAGCTAATAGCACGCTAAGCCCAATCCGTACATTATAAATGAAGCCTTATGTTTAAATCTCATGATACGTACGCTTGTGTCATTTCAGAAGATGAACAAAGATATGCCTACTTGTTGCAGAATAAACAAGACATATACCGCGCAGAGGAAAAATGCTCCCCTTTTGCCTATGAGTTCACTTGCACCTACCATGTACCAAACGCTTAGCGAAGAAAGCAAAACATAGAACATAATGCTTTCAACAGCCACAATATTCACTTCAGAAAACGAAATCAACGACGACACTCCAAGTATAAGCGTGATGTTGGTTATACAACTTCCAAGCAGATTTCCAAGAGCCATATCGAATAGGTTTTTCTTTAATGCTTGTAATGTCGTTGCAAGCTCTGGAAGAGATGTACCCAAACCTACAATAGTAGCCCCTATGATGGAAGGAGGCAAACCTATAAACTCTGCAATGTCAACCGAACTATCTATCAGAAACTTTGAAAGCACTATTATCAGCGCAACACCTACTGCGAATTTGAGCCCCACTACAGCGGTGTCTCCTTTATTGATGAACTCAGCGTGCCCGGTTTTTTCGGTTTTGCGAGATATTGTTACACCGAAATAAATGAATAGTATCAATAGAACGATGCCTAATATTGGACCTAAACTGCCCCTCTGAATAATGAACAACGGTATTATCGAAGAAAGAAAAAGAAATTGCACAAGCTCTTTTTGAGATTCTTTCTTCACCAAAATTGAAGTTTTACTTAATAAAACTGCCAACCCGACGATTATAGTGAGGTTCGCAACGTTAGATCCTAGGACATTGCCTACCGACAAACCTCCTTCTCCCACCAAAGCCGCAACAGTGGAAACAGAAAGCTCTGGCAAAGACGTTGTTACCGACAGTAGGACGAAACCCGCTGCCATTTCAGATAAGCCAAAAGCCTTCGACAAAACTAAGACATACCGTATGACCCTTTCACTGAGCACCGCAATCAACAATAAGGATATAGCTAGCAAAGGGATGCTGTATAAGATCATACATGACGCACTTACAACAATTCTCTGCCATAACTAAATTAATTTTGTGTAGGCAGGGCAGTGTACGAATGGCTTATGGAGAAATGAAAAAGATCAAGAAAAACCTTATAATTGAATAGACATGGAATGCTTTTTAAGGAATTTCTATGAGTGAAATGAAGGCTCCAGGTTGGTTGCGTGCTCTAGACATAGTCTTCGGCTTGATCGCCATCATACTGTCAATTGTAGTTCTGACGTACCAAGAACTCGCTATATTGACGCTGATCTTCATACTTTCGATTGCTCTACTAATCATAGGAATCGCAAGAGTCTTAGGCGGAATATTCGCTAACTATCTTTCAGACGGATTACAAGCAATTAATGTTGGAACAGGCATATTAGCGCTTGTACTTGCAATCGTAGCTATATTATATCCACAACTTGCCACTCAAGTTTTGATCTATTTACTATCTTTCGCCCTGCTAATTAGCGGAATAGCGAGAATCGTAGTCAGTGGATTCGCCAACTTACTTCCTTGCTGGCTTCGAGGCTTACTTGTAGTAGTTGGACTGTTAGCTATCGTTTTGTCTGTTGTGGTTTTCATATCTCCAGCATTGGGTTTCCTAACTCTAGTTTGGCTACTCTCCATTGGCTTTCTTTTGAGTGGAATAACGAGAATCATCTCAGGCATAACAGGCACGCGATAATTGGAAAACTAAGCAAGTTCACGAGAAATACTTATCTTGCTAAGGCAGGAAAGTAGGATAGGGCAGCAATCCATGTTTGATTTGCTAATAGATTCACATCTTATCTTTTTGATAATACAAGTTGCCGTGATAATAGTAGCCAGTTTTATGTTAGTAATCATTTTCAATCGCTTGGTAGTCAGGGTTGCTGAAAAGGGAATTAAAGTCAAAAAAGGACGTCTTGTTCACATTCAAAGATTCTTTCAATTAATTGTCTATTCTGTAGCAGTCATTTTGATTTTATGGAGTTTTGACGTTGATGTGACAGGGCTAGTTGCTGGTTTAGGTGTTGGAGCTCTAATAATTGGTTTCGCATTGAAAGACATAATCGAAAATTGGGTTTCTGGCCTACTAATAATTTCAGGAAAGACCTACACAATCGGTGACGTGATAAGAGTTAAAAACCTGACTGGTTTAGTTACGGACATAAGCCTCAGAACGACTAAACTAAAAACTTACGATCGAAATGAAATCATAATCCCAAATTCCACACTGTTAAAGCAGAGCATAATCAATCTTACTGGCGGCAAAAAAGAGACCGTCGCATCCATTATATGTTACATCGACTATGTTTTTGACATTGAAAAAGCCAAAAAGGCTATCGAGAGCGTTCTTAGAGGTCACCCAAACGTTATCGTAGACGAAAAGAAAAGACGAGAAATAAGATTTGTCGTACGAAGCAAAGAATGGACAACAGAGATAGAAGCCTTATTCTGGATAAATGACCCTGAAAACGAAGAATTTGTCAAGTCCAAAATCACAGAATTGATAAAAAGGAAATTTGAGGAAGAAAAAATATTGCCACCAATCCCCGCATTGATGAGAAAAGAATTCATAGAAAACATAAAATAAGTTTGTACATGCGCTTCAAAACAGCTAAGCAGCTTTTTACTTGTCCGCAATATTTTTTATTCTGCAGAAGATAAAGTCTTTTCACTAGGGAGTAATTGTGAAAATGAAAGTTTTGAATGAAAGTTTCACGTTTTCCACACGAGGCGAAATTGACTTCGTTGATCTCTCCAGCCGAGTTGAAGAAATCGTGAGGAAATCAGGAGTAAAGAATGGTTTGGCCCATGTGTTTGCTCCACATGCTACCGGCATCCTCATCTTAACTGAGTATGAATCAGCTTTGTTAAACGATATCAAAGGTGCCCTTGAGAGACTGATTCCAAAGCGGGGTTCTTATCACCATCCCTCAAACGCTCACTCCCACTTACGATCAGCACTTCTATGCCCAGATAGAACATTGCCAATTGTTGACGGACGCGTTGCTTTTGGCACATGGCAGTCTTTGTTGTTTGTCGAAACCGATGTGTATCCCCGCAAAAGAACAGTTATTGTTCAAGTGATTGGTGAATAGAAACCTGTCCTAAAGCCGAAAAAAGTCGAGTTACGTCTAGTTTCAATTCTTAACATAAAAATATAATCGACAATCGTTCGTTTCGACTATAGGACGCTGCATGTAAATTTCGAGGCGGATTTGCAACAAGAGTGCTTTTTAGCATATATAAGTTCGCTATTTTTGCGTATTTCAATTAAATATTTGATGGTTCGTTTTCATTTCGATGACTCCTAGAAACAGATAGTTCGATGGACAGCGAGAATCTTTTTATGGAACTGCTGAATCTTGGAAAGGATTTGCTCATTAAACTTCAAATTTTTGTTCTTTCTCGACAATATTACTCTTTCCCGCCTACATTAAGTTATCACAAAAGATTGAAAAATAACGTTATATAAGATTCGAAATAGTTCGTTTTTTCACCTTTCTGGAGTAACTAAAATCAGTTGATTGCTAAAAATTACGGAAGACTGCTAGCCTATTTCCTTTTTTTTGTATAGTTCAACTAGTCTAATTATAGCCTCTCGATAAACTTGGATGCTGTCCAGATACTCTTGAATGTCAATGTGCTCATTTGATGTATGATCTAGACTGGAGTCGCCGGGTCCATACGTGACTACAGGTGTTTTCAAAGCGTTACCAAGCACGTTCATATCTCCGGTTCCTGTTTTTCTTATGAGAGAGACAGTGTTAGACCTCACTTTTCTGACGGCCCAAGACAGTGCTCGGACAAGAAGTGAACTGGGCTCCACTTCAATGGGATCAGTTAGGTCCTCAATTTTCACGTTCACCAAGACCTTTGGATTAATGGTTTGATATTGCTTGATTTTTCTGCTAATTTCATCAAACACTTGTTGGGGGGTAAATTGGGGAGGAACTCGAATGTCAACATTAATATCACATTTAGATGGAACCTTAGACGATGATTCGCCACCCTTTATTTTAGTCAGACATGAGGTGACGGAGTAAAAGCGGCTTTCCATCCTTTCTTGAAACATAGGAAGCTCTTTGATCATCCTCCAGATTTCAAATGCTTTTTCGACAGCGTTTTCGAAGAGCCATGGAGCAGCGGAGTGTCCAGATTGTGTTTCACATGTTATCTTAAGATGAAGGCTTCCTTTATACCCAATAGTTATGTTTTCAACGCCACTCGGCTCTCCAAATATCGCGTAGTCAGGAGAAATCCCGCTTTTCACTAAGTGCTTAATACCTTGGCCCTCTCCCTCCTCATCAACCACTGCCACAACCAGAACTTTTCCCGAAGATTTTTCTTTAACAAATGTTGATGAGGCAACGATCATTGCTGCGAGAGAAGCTTTTGCATCAACAGCCCCTCTGCCATACAATTGGTTGTTCTCAACTCGCACAGGTATGACTCCTGCAACTGTATCCATGTGACCGCATAACAGAATAGTCGGTTTTCCTCGGCCAGTCTCTCCGATCACATTTCCCACATTATCTTTTCGTACGTGTAAGCCTAGACTTTTCATTTCTTCAGCAAGAAAAACTGAAATTTCTTCTTCTTTGCCGGACGGACTGTAAATTTCCAGCATCTTAGTTAGGAGGTTAACTGCGTAGGCGCTCATTCTCCTCTTCCTCTAGAATTGCATCAAGAACAGTAACCACTCTATCAATGTGTTCCTTTTCTATAACTAGAGGTGGCAGGAACCGCAGTATGTTCCTTCCAGCGTCAAGGATAAGCACGCCTTTGTCTATGGATTTGAGGAGTATGTTCAAAACGTCAAACCTAAGTTCCATTCCAATCATGAGCCCTAGTCCACGAACATCTCTAACAATCTTGTGTTTAGCTTGGAGTTCCTCTAACTTTTCCTTAAAATATTTCCCCAATTTTGCCGCTCTTTCAGTAAGTCTTTCCTCCACCATCACATCTATTGCGGCGCACGCAGCAGCACAGACTAGCGGATTTCCACTGAAGGTGCTAGAGTGCTCTCCAACTTTGAATGCAGACATTATATTTTCTTTTGCAATTGTTACGCCAAGAGGAAGACCACCTGCCACTGATTTTGCAAGACACATAATGTCAGGAGTGACACCCCAGTGTTCACATGCAAACATTTTCCCTGTTCTCCCGAAGCCTGTTTGAACTTCATCCAATATTAAGAGAATATTTTTTTCATCGCAGATTTCTCTTAGTCCTTGAAGGAAACCGTTCTTTGGAATTCTGACTCCCCCTTCTCCTCGAATTGGTTCTACAAGAATAGCGGCAGTATGTTCAGTAATTGCCTTGTTTACTCTTTCAAGATTGTCGATAGGAACGTGTTTAAAGCCAGGCACTAAAGGTTTGAATGGCTCACGATATTTTTTGTCCCATGTTGCAGACAGAGCACCCATTGTTTTTCCGTGAAAGGCTCCCATCATGGCAATTATTTCGGACTTTCCTGAAAATTTGCGTGCCAATTTGATAGCACATTCAACTGACTCAGCGCCGCTGTTTCCAAGAAAAACTTTGTTGAGACCGTTAGGCGTTATTTGAACAAGTTTTTGCAGAAGTTCGGACCTTACGTCATTATAGAATGATGCGTGACAGGAAATTAGCGTCTGTGCCTGCCTTTTTATGGCTTCTACAACTTTTGGATGAGAGTGTCCAACGATGCATACTCCGTAGCTGCCTGTGCAATCCACGTATTCTTTACCTTGAATGTCCCAGACTAGGGCTCCTCTACCCTTAGTAATGGTGACGGGTCTTTTGGAGAATACGTTTGCCATCAGTCTTTCTTCAGTGTCTATGATTTCTTTTTCATTCACGGCTTATCACGGTACCACACTTATGTTTTAACGGTGAGGAAACGGGTTGTGTCTCCAGTCCGAAGGAAATTGTGACTTCACCGACACCTTGTTTGAGTGCTTCGATTGCTGCGTAGACTTTGGTGATCATTCCTCCGCCAATCTTTGGAAATATCTTCTTTACTTCTGAAACAGTTAGCTTTGGCACTAACTTGTCATCTAAGATTAAGCCTTGCACACCCGTCAGGAGTATAAGTCTGTCCGCCTTGAGAGCGCCAGCAACGTAAGCTGCTGTTCGGTCTCCATCAACGTTCAACGGTTCAAATTCTTCGCTCATGGCAACAGGTGCAATGACTGGCACATAATCGTTTTCAATAAGAAGTTGCAGCAACTGCGTATTGACTTCATTTATCTTTCCAGTGTATCCTCCGTCAACAACTCGTTTTCTTCCCGTTTCATCAACAATCACAATTCTTTTTTTCCGTTTCGCCTGCACCAGGAGACCATCTAAACCCGACAAGCCCACTCCATGCACACCATGAGTTTGAAGGGTGGAAACTATTTGTTTGTTAATTTTTCCAGCCATGACCATTGTGTAAATTTCAACCGTGTCTTTGTCAGTGTATCGACTGCGAAAACCTTTTGGTGAGACAACAAATTTTTGTCTTTTCCCCAGTTTGGAGGCTATTTCAGTAACTTCCACTCCTCCACCGTGAACCAAGACAATTTTGTGCTCTGAGAGAAGAGTCTTTATGTCCAGAATTAACTCGGGTGAACGCTTCCATTTTAAGACGTCACCACCTACCTTTACTACGATCAGCATTTTTAGTCACACCGGATGAAAACCTACGCTCTCCAGTCCAGTCTTTTCATCCAAACCAAGAACAACATTAAAGCATTGTATTCCTTGACCAGATGCGCCTTTCATCAAGTTGTCGATGGCGGATAATATAACGAGTCGATTGTTGTGAGGGTCTAATTCAAAACCTACGTCACAGAAGTTCGTTCCTAACACGACTTTGGGATCGGGAAACCTGTATAGTCCTTTCTTGTATCTCACGAACCGTATGAAAGGTTCGTTTTGATAGTGTGAACGAAGAATTTTCCAAACTTCTCGGATTGTTAATGGTTTTTTGAGGAAAACGTGGATTGATGCTAGGATGCCTCGGACCATGTTAACGGTATGAGCAGAAAAGGAGGCTGTTATAGGCTGATTAGTTATCAGATTAAGTTCCTGCTCAATTTCAGCGATATGCCTGTGACCAACTGGTTTGTAAGGTCTTATTCCTCCAAATTTTTCTGCATGATGAGTTGCAGGCGAAGGCTTGCTACCTGCACCCGAAGAACCAATTTTCGCATCAATAACAACTCTGTCTTTTTCAATAACATCAGTCGCCACCAATGGAGCTAAACCGAGAATTGATGCAGTAGCCATACATCCAGGACACGCTATTAACCGAGCATCCTTTAACTCTTCCCGATGAAGTTCAGGCAAACCATAAACTGCCTCCTTCAAAAGCTCCGGACGAGGGTGTTCCCATCCGTACCATTTGGGATAATCAGGGGGGTTTTTCAAACGGAAATCTGCGCTCATGTCGACGACTTTTAACCCCGCACCAAGTAGTTTAGGAACAACATTTACTGAGGCGCCGTGAGGCATCGCCACAAACACTAAGTCACAATTCTCGTTGATTTGTTGAAGGTCCAGGGGAACAAATTTTAGGTTGGTGGTTCCTCGGAGGTTAGGGTGAACCCCTAAAATGAATTCACCTGCATATTTGCGGGAAACAACTGTTGTGAGTTCTGCTTGTGGATGAGAAAGTAGCAGACGTAAAAGTTCTCCACCAACGTATCCTGAGCCGCCTATGACTCCAACTCTCAATTATTGTCTCACCTCCAGTTCCATGACACTTTGGGCGCATCTGAGTAAAGGCACCGCCAAGTTGATGTCGGCAATCATTCTGGTTTGCTCCCAGAATTCAGGACAGGAATTTACCTCATGAAACATTATGTTTTGTTTTTCTCTTTCCACGCTCTCTTCGATTATTTTCTTAACGTTCTCATATGCTTCTAAGTTCATGTATTCTTGAAAGGCTCTTTCCAGTTTTGCATTCCATGTGGGAAAATCTTTCTTTTTAGTCCGATCCCGCTTAACTTTCTTCACTGCTTCGAAGGGTTGCACTAGCTTTTCGAGCCCCGATTTAACGTGCTCGTCGTCAACCATTTTGTCTTCGCCGACGTTAAGCATTGCATCCAACGCGAGAACCCATGCTTTGCTGTTTTCCCCAATCGCTTCTCCACATTCTATTGCCATGTCTTTAATGTGAGGTGGCAAGTTGACTCCGAATACCATATTGCCAAGATAAGTGTTTGTTCTAAAGTCTTTGAATCCCGCTCTTGCCAACGCCTTCGGGTAGCAGTGAGGTGCCCTTCCATTTTCTTTTGCAACTACTATTCTCAAATCGTAAAACCATTTTTGAACAAACTCTTGGGCGAGAACACCGATTGGATTCGTTATGGATGGTTTGGTTTCATGTATAATCTTCAAAAGTTCTTCTCGCTTTTTGGCCAGTCTGACTTTCTTTCCGTGGGTACCAGCGTCTGGTTTAACGACGATTTCTTCATTGTCAAGTTCCTGTCGCATCAACTCAGCAATGTCTTCTTCATTATGAATTTCGCTTCCATCTCTTTTGGATTCATGAGAGTCACATGGAACATAAACTGTTCTTGGTATCTTAATCCCATTTTTCCAAAAATGAAGTAGAGTTCTTAACTTGCTGAAACATAGATACTCAACTTGAGAAGGGTTTATTACCTGTTTACCAAAAGCTTCTAATATGTTGGCTGCGAAGAGTCTGCGATTTTTGCTCTGCGCCCTGTTTAAAACTACGCCAACATCTTTAACAAGCCTAGAATAGTCTTTTCCTTTGCTTCTAACACTGTACTCGCCGTTACTCATACGGATAGAAACTTTACGAAATGGAATGTAAACTAGGTTTATACCCATTTCTCTCGCGGTTAATTTTATTCCTAATTCATCAGTTTCAGAACGTTCATACAAGATTGCGACACTCATCTGTTATCTCTCGCATCCCATTCTTTCACAGCCGCCATTCTAGACTATCAGGCACCCTTTTCGCATAAACCTCTGACACTTCACGTCTACGCAGATGCGTTTAAAGAAAAAGTCGAACTATTCTCCCCAATCTTCGCCCTCGATCACTAGCTCTCGAAGCTCCACTTCATCATTATCGATTTTGCTCACCTCTAGTTCGAGTCCACAACTGAGGCAGGTCAGAATTTCCCCTGCCACAACGCCTTTAGGAATTTCGAGTTCTGTATCACAGTCGGGGCACAGTGCTTTCTCCATTTTTCCACCTCTTGATTTTAACGATTTAAAGGATCCATAATTCCAACGCTATTTATAAGAATTTCGGAATTCAGCAGCCGAATTTTACTGATTCATTATAAATTATACGTAATTCGTACCACCTCACGAAAATAACACGTCACATCAAAAAACTAGATATCAAGGTACTCCCAACTAATCTGCTACCTAGAGCAAAACATGTAACAACTTAACGAAACTCGTTCCAAATATCCTCCAAATTTTCAGAAATCGTTAAATTATTCCGATACATAAACACTATTAAGGGAGCGGCGAAGATGGACAAGATCGACAGGAAAATAGTTGAGATTCTAAAAAAGAATGGGCGAGCCACCTACATTAATATCGGAAAAAAAGTTGGATTGTCTGAGGGAGCCGTTAGAAAGAGAATTAAGACACTCATCGATTCAGGTGTGATAAGACGGTTCACCGTTAAAATCGGATTTACAGAAGGCGCGGAAGCAATAACTTTACTTCACATAAACCCTTCTTTCCCAACATCTGAAATCTGTGAGAAACTAAAAGAATTCCCGAACGTTGAAACCATCTACGAGGTTACTGGTCAATACGACATTGCTGTCATCATCTCTGCCTTAAACATCGCTGAAGTCAATGATTGCGTTGAGAAAATTCGTCGATTAGATGGAATAACAAACACAAACACGATGATTATATTGCGTGGCTTGTAGTCAATTGCAGATTAGAACGATACAAAAGTACGTAAATAGAAATAAAATTTTATTTTTCGTATTCTAGACTCATAATTTTGCAAAAAACATAAATATTGGTACGTTTTTATATAGGTTAAACTTTGCCTAACGAAACAGCTTAAAAAAGAGCGAATAAGATTGACGAAAAAATATCTCGACGAATACGGAGAAGCCACCTTAGCAAGACTAAACAAAGAGGGAATATTCACAAGCCCATACAATTTTGCCGCTTTTAATCACCCTTCAAATAGCGAGTACACCATACATGAGAGTACCTTAAGAGAAGGCGAACAAACACCTGGCGTCGTGTTTAGTGTAGAAGACAAAAAGAGAATTGCTGAAAAGTTAGACGAAGTGGGAATACAACAGATAGAAGCAGGATTCCCAGTAGTTTCAGAAAAACAAAGAAAAGGCGTTAAAGCTCTAGTAAAAATGAACCTGAATGCGGAGATAATTTGTTTTTCTAGAGCCAAACAAATGGATATAGATGCTGTTGCGGAGACAGGTGCTGATGGAATTGTGGTCTCATTCTCTATATCTCAGTATCACAGAAGATACAAGTTTCATAGAATGAGTAAAGAGAAATATCTGAGTGAACTGGCCCACTGGATAAGTTATGCAAAGAATTATGGGCTATTTGTTGTGTATGGTGCAGAGGATTCTACTCGAGAAAGCGATTTAGATTTCTTAAAAAAAGCGTTTAAAACAGCACAGGAAGCAGGAGCAGACCGAGCCAGAGTAGTTGATACTCTAGGATGTGTAAGGCCAAGTGGAATGACTTATCTTGTAAGAGAGATCAGGAACGTTATAGACATTCCAATAGAAGTACATTGTCACAACGATATGGGACTGGCCTTGGCAAATTCTCTCGCCGCCATTGAAGCTGGAGCAACAACTATATCCGCCACTGTAAACGGCATTGGAGAAAGATCTGGAATCACATCTATAGAAGAAGTTATCACCGCCCTCAACGTGTTATTTGGAATAAACAGGTTTGATATGAGCAAGTTAACTGAGCTCTCAAAACTTGTTGAAAACATTACCGGAGTGAATATAGCTGTCAACAAACCAATCATTGGTGAAAACGCTTGTACCCATGGCTCGGGAATTCATCAACACGGAGTTTTTATGAATCCCGTAACCTACGAGTCTTTTCACCCCAAGCTTATTGGTCGAAGAAGAAGAGTGTACATAGATGAATTATGTGGGACTCACGGCGTCTTATATATTGCAGAAAGAGAGCTTGGAATGAACATTTCTAAGGACACGGCGCAAAAGGTTCTTTCAAGAATAAAAACTTCTTATGCATATGGAGCCAGACGAAGCGCTTACACACCAAGTGAGCTTAAAAGATTAATAATTGAAGTTAAAGGAGCCGAAGTCAGCGGAACCAACAATTCCTAAGGCAAAACATGATCAAAATCCCCATCGAAAAAAGTAAAGCGTAATCGTCAGATAACATTATCTGCGACGTGATGGATATGTATGAAATAGCTGTGATTCCTGGAGATGGAATTGGCAAAACAGTTACTTCTGAGGCAATTCGAATTCTAAAGAACACTGATTTAAAATTTAAGTTTAAATTCATAAAAGTTGGATACAAAGTTTTCAAAAAAATTGGCACCTCAGTTCCTGAGAATGTTTTATTTGAAATGAAGAAGACTCAAGCATGTTTGTTCGGAGCCACAACAACACCGGTTGGCGCACCAAACTATAGAAGTGCAATTGTGACTTTGCGTAAAGCGTTAGACTTGTACGCTAATGTGAGACCTGTTAAAAGCTATCCAGTTCGAGGTTGCGTGAGAGACGTTGACCTCGTGATTGTTAGAGAGAACACGGAAGGATTGTATAGCGGAGTAGAGTTTGAAACAGAAGATTCAGCTTTTGCCGTGAGACAGATCACTAGAAGAGCATCAGAAAGAATTGCTAAATTTGCATTTAACTCTGCAATGAGAAGACGCAAGAAAGTGATGATAGTTACAAAAGCAAATGTCATGCGAAAAACCTGTGGCTTATTCCGAGAGGTTGCGCTTCTAGTTGCAAAAGACTATCCAAAAGTGGAGGTAAATGAACTGTTTGTTGATGTCGCAGCAATGAATCTAATTTTAAAACCCCAACTGTTCGATGTAATAGTCACATCCAATTTGTTTGGCGACATACTATCCGACGAAGCAGCTGGCTTAATCAGTGGGCTGGGATTAGCGCCAAGTGGAAACATAGGAGACAACTATGGTTTGTTTGAACCAGTCCACGGATCAGCTCCAGACATTGCAGGAAAAGGAATTGCAAATCCAATTGCAGCTATACTGGCTGCCAAGATGATGCTAGATTATCTGGGTGAAGATCGGTGGGCTGAACGAGTTGAAAAAGCTGTTGTAACCGTTTTAAAAGAGGAAAAACATCTTACACCTGATCTTGGCGGTAGCTCAACCACCAGTGATGTTACAGAAGCGATAGTATCCGCGTTGGAGAAGTTTTAGTATTCATAGCGTTGAGGCTACTCTATTTATGAAGGTTGTGTAGTTTTGTTGAGCAAATAAACGAAAAGGTTTATTAAATATTAATATATAATAAATATTTGGATTCGAAATCCACATTTGTGGCAAAAGAAAGAAAACAGCCACATAATTACAATGCGAGGTGAGAAAAAATGAAAGACTCCCCAGTCTTTATTGTGTTCTTCGCTTTCTTCACCTTGGCAACCATAATCGTTCCAGTTCCGATGTTCCCAGGAAACATGATTCACACATGGTTCGGAATACCGTCTACATCCTACGCTTTTTACATAAGTGCTATCATAAATGGGATCACCTATGGGTTAGTCGCTTGGATAGTTTATGTGTTGGCTTCCAAAAAGATTGAGAAATCAACGTCGGAAGAGTTGGTAGGGGAAGAGAAGAAAACGAATGCTTAATTTTTGGTTTGAATATAACGCTAAATGGACTGGCTAAAGTTTTTCCGCAATGAAAGGGCTAACACTAAATCTCAATGTTTCTGCTTTCAGCCTTAAGTGTTAGCTTTCACTAAAGCTATCAGCTACCCATAAATCTCTCAACAAGAGAAGATTTTCGTTATAATCTTCCCAGTCTAATCCAGACACGAATGCTGAGATTAACTTATATGTTTTAGAATGACAACTTTAAGAGTGGAAGTGACTATTATGACTTCTGAGACAACTTCCACTGAACTGGCGGAGAAATTAAGCGTTATTCAACAACTCGCAATTTGTTCCCCAATCCTGTTCTTGCTATTCGTGAACCTTCTGGAATCGGCCTAGAACAGCGAGAACTTTTTGGTATTGACGTTCTCTTCCTTCGTTTCCTTGGGCTTGGCGACTTGTGCTTTGTTCTTTTCCAAGATGGAAGATGCGACAAGACTCGTGAGGTATATACTGTATGCAATAACCGTTATTCTACTAATCATAGTGGTGGTAATGGCCAATTCACTTGTCATGATCCCTCGCGGAGGACTTCGTCACACGTATTCTATTCTTCCGCATGACTTTGAAGGAACAATGGAATGGAGACGCGAATTTTACTCCAAAAGTTTCGAACAGACTTTATTAGAAGTGGATTACCCAGTGGGAGAAGTGTCTACACATTGGGTCATGGATGAAATACATCTCACCTTCTCGCGTCCGATGGAACCACTTTCCGGACGCTTTTGGCTGTCCCTAGAATTTCACCCAAACCATGATAAGATTTACCTGTGGACGGATGTTGTGCGAAACTTTACTCTCTACGGAACCAGCGCGGATATCGATCTATGGGATCTTATGTTTCATTGGGGCAGTTTTAACGCTGAAGATCGCATCCGTTTGGATAAGGGATATAAGATCGTCCTCTGGGTTGACATTCTCTTTTGGGCATCTGAAGACTATGGCAACTTCAGTGTTCATGTCCCTTTATCATATGTTCGAGGCATCTCGACTCCTTCGCATGTTGATATACAAGACGTTGAGGTGGCTTCACAGTTTCAAGATGGCTTAGCAATTCTTCTATGCGGTGTATTCTTTGGCATCAACGCTCAAATGTTGGCTAAACCTGTAGTAAATTTTCTCAAAAAACGTGTCTTCAAACGCATGTAAACAGACTCGTGCCCTGTCTCTAAAACTTTTTACCAAGAAAAATTTTCTTCTGCTTTTGGTAATAAGCAGTGGAGACTCCGCTCCTTCCATCAAACAGATAGATCAATGCGTGCGCGAATGGTTTAAGTCGAGTTGGTTGTTAATAGTAAAGAAGTGGTGAGCGATGATGTTTTCTAGGATGATTGAGGTCCGACAGAAGATTCCATCTCCAAAGATAGAAGATCACGTTTCAGCGATCAGCGATGAACTGAGAAAGAAGAACCTGCAAGATAAGATAAAGCCAAGTTGGAAAATAGCGATAACGGCTGGAAGCCGAGGTATAGTGCATTACCCAGAAATCTTAGCAACGGTTGTTGACGAGGTTAAGAGGGCAGGTGGAAAACCCTTTCTAGTTCCAACTATGGGAAGCCACGGCGGCGCAACTCCTGAAGGCCAAATTCAAGTCTTGAAGAGCTTAGGCATAACCTCTGAAACAGTAGGTGCACCTATACAATCCTCTATGGAAGTCGACGAGATCGGTAGGCTCGATAACAATGCCCCCGTGTACGTCGGTAGAATCGCCTTGAAAGCGGATGGGATAATCGTGGTTGGGAGGGTGAAGCCCCACACAGACTTCAAAGGTAAAATCGAGAGCGGGTTGATGAAGATGATGGCCATCGGTTTGGGTAAACAAAAAGGAGCCGAGATGATTCACTGGTACCAATCTGAAGGCTACCATAAGCTCATACCGGCGGCTGCCAAGTTAATAATGAAGAAAGCGCCCATACTGTTAGGTTTGGCTGTAGTTGAGAACGCTTGCCATGAAATCGCCATAGTGAAGGCTCTTGAGCCCAATGAGATTGAGCAAGAAGAGATGAAACTTCTAGAGAAGGCTAAAGAATTATTGGCAAGACTTCCATTCAAGGAGATAGACATCCTCATTATAGATGAAATAGGAAAAGACATAAGCGGAGAAGGCATGGACACAAACGTCACGGGAAGGTTCTGGCTACCCGGCGAAAGCGATCCAAAAGCTCCAAAGATAAAGAAGATAGTAGTACTAGACCTCTCCGAGGAAACGCATGGAAACGCAATCGGCATAGGTCTTGCAGACCTAACCACGAAGAAGACTATATCTAAAATAAATTACGATACAACCTTCGTGAATTGCCTGACCGCAGGATCAACAGAGACAGGTAAGATACCAGTCTTTCTCCCAAACGACCGCGACGCCATAGCCACGGCCCTCCGCACATGTGGACCGATCGATCCTAGGAAGGCTAAAATCGTCAGGATCAAGAACACGCTTGAGCTTGAAAGGTTTTGGATATCGGAGAGCTTAACTGAAGTAGTTAAGTCAAACAGGGAACTATTGCAGAGGATAGAGTTCCTAAGCGAACCGAGGGAGATGCAATTCGATGTGCTTGGAACTTTGGCAAGGTAAAAAGCTGCGTAAACGTTAAGAGTCGAATTGTGCGCGCTCAAGTTTGTCTTTTGTAAAGTTTTCTAATTTTGTTGATTGTTTCTTGTGCAAACCTAAAGATTCGGGTTCTTGTCCTTTTCCATGTGATCATGACGCTTAAACATAAGGAGACTGAGGTTATTATGACAGAGTCCCATGGAGCTGGAATTATTCCGCTTACGTTTGAATAGATTATTCTTCCGGCTACAGCCATGCTTGTGTAAAGGATGGTTTTTCCGACGATTTCTAAGGCTAGAACGGCCAAAATTGGAAAGTGAACTGATCCTAGGAGCATGAGCACTGGTGTGTCGGGTAAGGGTGTTATGGAAAATATCAAGACGCTGAATAACCCTAGTTTCTTGACCCATTTTGGAATTGTTGTCTTTGTCTGTTTGTTTGCGCCAAATTTGCCAATTCCTCTTCCCACCAAGTAGGCGCCCAGTTCTCCCAAGCCTCCGCTTAAGCCTCCTACTAAACCAAGCGATAAAGGGTCCCAAAAGTTGGAACCGTATAGAAAGATGGGTATGAATAGTACGTCCTTTAATACTATGCTGAAGTGACCTATGAAAGAAGCTAGGAACACTCCGAGAAGCCCCAAGCTTTCTAAGCCTTCAGCTAAGGACAACATTTTTCACCCTTTTTTGTGTCAGCGCTATACATACAGAAAGACTGACTTAACGTGTTTAAGAATTTGGGTATGTGTACGAGCGTAAAACTGTTATGAACCGCAAATACAGACGACAAATGTGGAGGAACACAAAAATATACTAATAGCACACCGCTAATAGCCACATGCGAACAGTTTTCCTCTAGCAAAGGATGTGTGCACGCTTTACTTCGTTCTCAAATAAAGTATCCACTCAACTTCGGCTTTCCATCTTAACCACGTTTCTAAGAGCCCCAATTTTCTCAATTTCCACCTCAACCGTGTCGCTTGGCAAAAGATATTTGGGATGAGGCTTCATGAAAGCAGCTACACCTGCTGGAGTTCCAGTTGCGATGACGTCGCCTGGCTCCAGCGTCATCACACGACTGAGTCGATGGACCACCTCATAAACGTTGAACACCATGTTGCGTGTAGAGGAGTTTTGCCTTAGTTCTCCATTCACTCTTGTGCGCATCCACAGGTTATTTGGGTTTGGGATTTGCTTTGCAATGGTGATGCAGGGTCCCATGGGGGCAAAGGTGTCGAAGCTCTTTCCTCTTGTCCATTGTTTATCTCCGAACTGGATGCCACGGGCGGAAATGTCGTTGAACGCCGTGTATCCAAAGATGTGTTTTTCAACATTGGAAATTGGCACGTTTT
>CAYFTS010000176.1:0-2674 GCA_964346135.1 uncultured Candidatus Bathyarchaeia archaeon
ATGCTCCTCGAACTGCAACGACGTCCATAGCAAAGATTCCGTTATACACTATTGGAACAGCGAAGACTAAAGCGCCCCACATATTGTCAGCTTGATTTCCTATGAAGGCCAATAGAAAATACAGAATCGGAATTAGTTTTGGTGACGAAAGATGTTTGGCAAACTTCACAGATGGAATAATCAGTAACAAGGCGATTATTTTATCCCAGATAACAGCAACACCAACATACCAGAACTCAGTAAGAGGTTGAGAAGGCGGCAAGAACAAGAAAGCCACTATTAATACGCCAAGTACAACGAAGGCTTGTTTCCATTTCCTATAATAAATCAAACCGACAACTAACGCATTTAAAGCAGGAGAAAGTAGGAAAGGCATACCATAGGAACTCATGCTTCCAGGGGGCAACACCCAAGCCACAAAGGCTCCCGTAAACGCGGTTAAACAGCCTAAATAGGGTCCGAAAATTAATCCAAACACAGAGGCGATGAGGGCTTCAAGTTGGATTGTTATTTGTGGAACACCTATTGCGGGGATGTAAGGCGATATTATTGATAATATGTAGTACAGGGCTGCGAAAACAGTGGTTAACGCGATGCGCCTTGTCGTTAGCTTAACCATATTAACCACATAGTGTAAATTTTTAAATAGCAGTGTAATTGTTTACACAAGGTTAATAAAACTTTCTGCTCCACAATGTATGCGGGACAACAGTTATGCCTCCAAAACATATAAACATAAAAGGGGTGCATCCAAAATTTTGAGCAAAGAAAAAACTTATCCTTACATAGTTTTTCTCCCATCAGAAGAAAAACAGTGGGTTTTAAAAACTGTTTTCGGTTCAGAGGTGCCGATAGATATTTTGAGAATGTCAATTAAACAGGGAATTTCAAAGAAAATTTATCAGAAGAAATTGATGCAGGCTCTTCCCTACTCAAACAAGACAATAATAAAACATTTAAAAATGTTAACTAAACGCGGAATTTTAAAGGAAAATATGGAAAAGAATGAAAGTAGAGCGCGCTCTGTTTGGGTGAAATATTACCTTCTCTCAGACCTTGGAAAATGGTTTGCTTTGCTATTAGCAGAAAAAACCGATTTAACAGAAATTGAAAAAACCGAAATATTTCGTAGCATTTTCAAGTCTTATGTAAAATGGGTTAAAGAGACTTCCCAAAAGCTTGGCGTTTCAAAAGATGTTCTACAAGAGATTTTTGACAAAGAAATGAGAGAGGATGTAGCTAACGAGGTTGTTAAAGTCAAGAAAGCTAATACAGCTTAGTTTAGGAAGTTGTGAACTTATGACCTACAAAACGCAGGTTGACCTAGCACAGTACATCTCTGAATGCCTCCAACTCGCAGTTCTTTTAGAAGTAAGTAGTTATCCCAAACCAGGAAATGTTCATCGAACAGCTGACTTCAAAAAAACAAGATACGAACATTTTCTGGCTTCCGCTGTTGCCGTGACACCTCACTTCAAACTTGCAGCTGAACGAGGCATTATGATTTCTACTGGAAAGATTGGTTTAGACCAAATTAGTATTGGCAAAATAATAAAGAACGCTGTTGAAAGCGTTTATGCGTGGCAGAATGACGAAAACACACTTTTAGGAACAATCATTCTGTTGTCACCTATTGCGGTTTCTGCTGGAATGACGTTTGCTGAGGACTCGTTTTCCATTGTCAACCTTAGAGAAAAGATAAGGATTGTTGTTGAGTCAACCACTCCAGTTGACGCTGTGGCTGTTTATGACGCCATAAAGATCGCAAAGCCCGGTGGGCTGGGCAAAGCACCGAAACTGGATGTAACTGACTCAACTTCGAAACAGAAAATTCTAAAAGATCAGGTAACTCTTTTTGATGTGTTCAAAATTGCTTCAGAGTATGACTCCATAACCTACGAATGGGTAAACAACTATCCCATCACTTTTGACCTTGGCTATCCTTACTTCACCCAACAGCTTGAAAAGACAAAAGATGTTAACACGGCTACTGTGCATACATTTCTCAAGATTTTAGCCGAAATCCCAGACACTCTCATCGCTAGAAAAGCTGGGCTAGCCAAAGCTAAGCAAGTTTCAGCACAAGCTAAACAAGTTCTGGAGATGGGCGGCTTAACAACTCAGTCAGGTAAAGATAGACTCTGGAAACTCGACGAAAAACTCAAAGACCCCACACACCAGTTGAACCCTGGAACAACAGCCGATATCATCGCAGCAGTCTTAGCTGTCAGCGTTCTTAACGGGTACCGACCATAAAAAAGCTACGTCTTATTTTAAATTTCATTGAATATTGAAAATCTAGGTAAAGGAAAAACTTGGGCACCCCTTCTCCCTGACAGTGGACAACTACGCTTTAGCACTGATCTGTGCACATAAAAACACAAACCTTTTTCTTAAAGGAAATCTATACTAATTAACAGCGAGTTTAGGGCCCAATTTTTTGGGGTTTGAAGAAGCTGAAAAGAGAAAGGAGTTCTTTTCTATTTTGCTGAGAAGAGAGACCTCTTCAAACCTTTCCAAACTGAGCCCCTATCAGCCTATCTCTTTTCTATAATACTTTTCTATAAGTTACTACTATATAAAATTTTAATTACAACCGCTTTGAGTTGAACCGACTTTTGTTTTGTTCATTTAAAATGAATAACGCAAATATTCAATTTTTGAACATTATTTT
>CAYFTS010000177.1:0-2825 GCA_964346135.1 uncultured Candidatus Bathyarchaeia archaeon
AGGAGATATCGACGCGCGGAGTGCATATCGTACTGCAAGGTTGGCGGGCCCGGCGGGAATTGAACCCACGACCCCCGGGTTAAAAGCCCGGTGCTCTATCCTTGCTGAGCTACGGGCCCCTCTAGGCTGCTGAGAAATGCTTTCGCATTTCGACATATTTATTGGTTTTGAGTTTTCCAAGTAGTCTAAAATGCTGATTAGAGCTTGTTCCGTGACTCTGCTAATGTTTAGCGTATGTTTTCTGGCTCTTTCAATCAAATTTATGGGTAGTGTTATGCCTACTGTCTTTTTTCTCTGTTTTACTTTCACTCGAGTATTTCGTTCACTTCCACTCGAGTAACTTTCGCTTGGTTCACTCATGGCTCATTCCTCACCGTATTTTTCGTCCAAACCAGGAGTTTTGTAGAGTTCAATGTAGCCGCATTTTTTACACCAGAAAGGAATGATCTTATCACCATAAAAATCTCCTTCCTTCGCAAAAGTGACAGCTTGAGGAATAAACCCGCGATCGGCGGAAGTTATGCGTGCACCTTTTTCCATCTCTCCACTGCATTTAGGGCACTTCTTAACTTCCATGTCACTCATGGCTTATTCCTCAACGAGTCTTCTTAAAACACGCCTGAGGTAATCTTCTATATCCAAAGAGAGTTTTTCGACATCTTTCCCAAGTTTCCTGAGTTTTTCTGTGTTGCCATGAACTTTTGCGTTTCTAACCTCGTATGCTCTAACCAATTTTTTCTTTATTTCGGTTCGTTCCTTTTGGTTGTTTCCAATCAGCATTCCAATAGATATTCCTATTACTTTACCGCCTTCGAAAGTTTTTCTTTCTCCATGGAATACGAGCGATTCAAAGGCAATCATGTAATCTAGAATAGCATCTTCTGGAGATTTTTCGTCATAAGCCTTGGTAAACTGAATTAATGGAAAGTCCAGATAAGGTTTGGCCTGTTTCACCTTTTGAACCTTCTTCCACAATGCCTTGAAATCTTTGATTTGCGCCTTCGTCAAGAAGTAAGAGTTTGAAGAAAATGAAGGAGGAGGAGAAGTCTCACTTATCGCAAAAGAACAACTATCCACCTTAAATGCAGTCGGGGCACTCACATCGCCTACATCGAGTAGTCTCAAAGCAAGAACTATTGCCTGAACATGACGTGATTTTTCATTCCAGTCTCGCAATGAAGGCTCACTTTCTTCGGTTGGTATTCTCTTCTCTATGACATATTCGACATCAAGAAGTGCATCTTTCAACGTATCTTGATAGCCTGAAGCCAATCCTGTGAGAAATTCCAATTCATCAAGATCAATGCGTCTCAGAGACAGCCTATTATTCAATCGCACGGAATTTACATCACTAGAAAAATTAACCAACGGAACTATTGACTTACGCTCTTCCGTGTTTTCACTCATGGCTTAACACCTTTTGACTTGACAAGCTGTGTAAGTATGTAAAAATCTCGTTCTATCAACTGTAAAAACTCGGAAAAATATGTTTTCCTAACCACATCAATCAGGCAAGGCAACGTACCCAACTCCGATTTCTCAAACGACATGAATTGAAGATGATTTGTCGGTAGAATCTTAGTTTCGTCATTCTCTTTATAGAACTCAAATATCTCTCCGTCAAACACTATTACTGGAAATGTAATCTCTGACTTCACGCCCTTTCTCTTGCCGCGTGCGCGCAGAGCGGAAATCACTTGATTGGTAGCTATATAGAAATCATCTTTATCTTTGGCAGAAGGAATTATGTTGAATACTCCAATTTTTATGGAATTATCCAAGAGATGTATACCAGAGAGTTTTGAATCCACTGTTTCATTTTCGCTTTGATACGCAAGCTCATAATTGAGAGGAATGCCCTCAAATTTCTTCAGAAAATCAACAAACACTCCAAGAAATGGGAAAAATTCCTTTTCCTTTTCTTGAGTATGAAAAACCCAGTCGTGTTTCAAGCCCTTCTTACATTCTACAAGTAACGTAACCCCAAATTTGGGTGGTTGGAGTCTCATTTTCATTGCAAACACATCAGCTGAGCGGATTTTCCCAGATTCTTTATCAATGTATGGCCATTGATTTCCCACAATCCAACCATTTTTTCTAAGAATTTTCCCTATCTCTATCTCCAAAGGAAATCCACTTTTCAAAATATATTCACGAATTTTCTTGATTTTCTCTTGTTCTTTTCTTTCACTCATGGCTCAACACCTTCCGAGTGTGTGTGAGTGTGCATCATGAAGTGATTGAGTCTTGTTGGTTGTTTTCTTTACCTTACCAGTAGTGGAGAGTATAGAATATAGAACATAAGAACTAAGACAAGACAGCCAACAATACACACACATACACTCACACACCCACTGCCTTTTCCGCAAGTTCTTTACTCATGACTCAACACCTTTCATTTCAATTTCATTTAACACTCTACCTATCTTTCCTATTAACTGATCAAACTCACTTATGGTTAAATAGTTCGCAAGATTTTTTATTGCTGCAGCTATGTCATAGGGATGGCGTGCCTGCTCAGAGTTCTTAATTGCTTTCGCTACCTCTTCTTTTATTGAAGGGTACATTTCTACAAGTATTTTGATCAGCTTAATGATTTCGGAAATGTTATGGTAATAATATCGGCTTCCGTCTTCCCTGTATCGCAGTTGCGGATTGGTATGTAAAGCAATTATTTTGCCGTAAAGTTGCCACATACGCTTCTTGCGCGCGCGCATATTCTAGTCTAACTAAAATTAGTAGGAATCCTTTTGGAAAACCATAAATCTCCTTGACAAAAGTAAAAAGTGTGTACTTCGCAGTATCTTGGTGTGAAGGGCGATGAC
>CAYFTS010000178.1:0-8827 GCA_964346135.1 uncultured Candidatus Bathyarchaeia archaeon
AGTCTATACAGATCGCCGGGTTGAACTGTAAACCTTTCAATGGTCTCGTCTTCCGATGTTTCTTCTATCCATGCGTCTAATACTCCAGCCAGTTTAGCTTCGCCTAGAAACTCTTCATAGTCCATTTGGTCCATCCATTCATCGGGAACTTCAAACATGAATTCTTCTCGGTGTTCATCTATAAACAGAGTTAAACCATCGATTTCTCTGGAATAAGGGCGAAGTTTAGGAAACATATCAGGTGTACGTGCGATCATGTGGAGGAAGCTGATGTCGGTGATTCGTGGCGCTCTGTTTAACAAGGCGTCTCGAATAATTATTGCGGAAACAGGGTCGATGTATAGCTCAGAGGCTCTTCGTCCAAACTTGGTGGCGTAAATATTCTTCCCATTTACCTCAATCATGTTTTCTTCGTAGAGAAACTTCAGAATTCTGGTGATTACTTCTCTGATAGCTTGGGGATCATATTGATAGGCATAGAAGGTTTTGCCGAAGAAGTCGTAGATTCCCTGTTCTGTGTGAGCAAAGTCAGCGGCGATTGTTGCTAGAACATGAGAACGAAGGATGCGCTCCACTGCCAGTTTTGACCAGATTCTCTCCGGCTCTGCTAGAACGTAGTTTTCCATGAGGTAGTCGCGTTCATCTTCGGTTTTGGCTATGAGTAGAGCTTCTCCAACTTTGTCGTATCGGGGTCTTCCCGCTCGACCTGCCATCTGTTTATATTCTAACACTTTAATTGGGTAGTATCCGTATCCTAGTTCATACCGTCTGTAATCGTGAATTATTACCGTTCTGGCGGGAAGGTTTACTCCAAAAGCCAAGGTGGGGGTGGCTGTTATAACTTTGATTTTTCCGTCTCGAAAGGCGTCTTCAACGATTTTTCGGTGGGCGCTGCTCAATCCAGCGTGATGAAAAGCTGTTCCGTTTTTGGTTAGTTCAGCTAACGTTTCACTTATCCTTGTTCGTTCACCAGCAGCCAGAATTCGTTCAGCAATCCGTGTGAGAGAACGTTTTGCAGGTTTCGACAGGACAGTTTTTATGTCAGCCGCCGTCTTTTTGGCAAGGCTAACTGAGTTTCTCCTTGTCGCCGCAAACATAAGGGCTTGTCCGCCAGACTTTACAATGTGCACTGCAAAGTTTATGGCTGGGTTCTTGTTCAGTTTTTCTATCTTTATGGCGTCTCCGTCCTTAAAGTGGGCTTCATCTTGCAGTAGCACGCCCTCTTTCAATGTTACAGGTCTCCAGTCAGTGGTGACTACGCCAGCTTTCAACCATTCAGCTGTCTCCTCCGCGTTCTTGATGGTGGCGCTTAATGCTAACAGCTGAACATCTGGATTTACTTGCATGAGACGAGCGAGCACCACTTCTAAGGTGGGACCACGTTCGGCATCGTTGAGCAGGTGCACTTCATCAGCTACTATTAGGGAGATTGCATCCATCCAGCGCGTTCGATGTCTAAGTAGGGAGTCTGCTTTTTCGTTTGTTGTAACAATAATGTCGTATCTCTCGAGCCACGGATCGCTGCTGTCATAATCGCCAGTGCTGATGCCCACTCTGACCCGTCTTCCATCACGTTTCCTAACAACCGTGTATTTTTTGAACTCCTCGTATTTTTCGCTCGCCAACGCCCGTAGAGGGGTCAAATAAAGAACTTTTCCCTCTTTTACTAATACGTGTTTGAGGGCGCATAGTTCAGCTGTGAGGGTTTTACCTGAAGCAGTGGGACTAGCTAAAACAAGGTTTTTCCCATCAAGAACTCCTGCATGTACCGCCTCTTCTTGCGGGGGATACAGTTCAGTGATTCCAGATTTGATTACGACTTGTTTTATGGATTCAGGTATAGGTAACTTTTCGATTTTCAAGGATTACGCCCTTTTTTAAGCTAGGTCTTCTTTAGGAGGCTTCGAGGAGTGAAGACATCCCCCCCGGCCGTAAAACCCCCTTTTTTGTGTTTGCACTGTCGTATTTAATGTATTCGCGCAAATCAGGAAAAAATAGTCGCGGTGAGGTAGCCTAGGTTGAAGTGAAGATATCTCCACGCAAACTCCAGTTTTTCTAATACATGGCTATTCGCAAATTTTTTAAAAGAGGTTAGATGAATTGTCTTCATGAAATATGGACTCGTTATACGATCTGAACCTCTAGACTCCTACGGAGGGTATAGGCCTCTTTCTTATTCAGAGATTAGAGATTTAGCTCTTTCAGCAGAGAAATATGGGTTTGACTCTGTTCATGTCGACGACCACATAATTGGCTTTGACCCTGAAAGGAAAGACCCCTACCTTGAAGCTATGGTTCTTATGGGTGCTATCGCAACTGAAACTCAAAAAGTCAAGATTGGCCATATTGTTTTATCTAACTCTTACCGCAATCCTGCATTGACAGCGAAGATGATTTCTACAATTGACAACATTTCTAATGGTCGTGCTCTGTTCTGGATTGGTGCAGGTTGGTATGAAGAAGAGTACAAAGCGTATGGGTATGTCTTCGCATCTCCAAAACAACGTGTAGATGAACTTGAAGAATCATTAACCATCTTCAAGAAGCTCTTTACAGAAGAGGTAACCAATTTTGAAGGAAAATTTTGGAAGTTGGAAAACTGCAGAAATTTTCCCAAACCAGTTCAAAAACCATGGCCACAAATCGTTGTAGGGGGACAGAAGAACAGATTAGTCACGATAGCTTGTCGCGAGGCGGATGGAATCAATCTTGCACGAGACTACGAAGACTTTCCCCAACTCATCGAGCCTCTGAAAGAAAGAATTGACTTCATCAACTCAAAACTTCACAAATACAATAGGGACTCAGAGGAGTTTGAAATCTCTACCTATAACTACATCACTCTTTTCAATAGTGAAGAAGAGCTTGATCGAACAGTTAATCATTTTATTCAAAGTTACAAACAACAAAAACTTAAACTTACTAAGGAACAAATTTTGGATAACTTTTTCGTTGGCTATGTAGAGGACGTTAAAGAAAAAATCAAGCAAGCAGAAGAACTTGGCGTTGAAAAGATTGTTGTAGAAAACATTCGCGGAGACTCTTCAATCGAAGACCCGGTGAAACTTTTCCACGACAAAATCATGTAGTACATACACATGCTGTGACTGATAACTATACTGATGGAGGCAAAATATTCCGTGAGAGAAAATAAAAAAGGTAGGGTATCTCTAGAAAAGTCTAGGTCTTCTTTAGGTGTCCTTCTTTAGGAGAGTATATGGTTCCCTCTTTCACCAACTGCCCTATAAGTCTCTCCGCTTCGCCCCTCACAATGTCATATTCAGTTTCAAGTTTTTCCAGAAGCTCTGACTTTTTAACCGTCCCAGTTTCTTTTTCCATCGAAACAATAACATTCAACACAACCCCTAACTTGTCACGCAGGCTCTTAGGCTTTCCAGTCATAATAATGTCAATGTCAAATTTGTGAGAAGAAATGTCAATTCCAACCTCTTCTAAGGACCGTTTCATAATGGCAATAGCGGCTTCAGCATCCTCAGCGAGAACCTCTTTGCGAAACGCAACACGAGCCCTAGCCTCAGCCAGCCTCACCATAGACTCCAGTTGACGCGCTGTGATGGCTATAGGTGTTCCTTCAGCTTCACTGGCTGAACGCATATCTAAGTAGAAGTCTCTTAGACGCTCTAAAGCTTCTTTAGCTAACACAGGTTTGAAGTTTCTAGCATAGCTGATGTATTTTCTAAGAAGCTCAGGAGGTACAGGCGACTCAACTGGAACAGCACCTGTCCTGTGAAGACTCAATATGTGCTCAGACATCTTTGTGTCCAACTCCTTCTCAGGCTCATCCCTCAACACAAATATGAGATCAAATCTTGACAGAATCGTAACTGGAAGAGCTATGTTCTCCGCAACTGTCCGATAAGGCTCATACCTCCCTAAGGCTGGATTACCAGCAGCCAATATCGCAGCTCTAGCATTAAGAGTTGCCACAATGCCTCCCTTCGCCACCGAAACCGTGTGCTGCTCCATCGCCTCATGAATAGCCACTCTATCTTCAGGACGCATTTTATCCATCTCATCGATGCACGCAACACCCTTATCCGCCAGCACCAGTGCCCCTGCTTCAAGAGTCATTCCGCCCTGTCTTTCCCGAAGGACGGCAGCCGTTAAGCCAGCAGCCGTTGTTCCTCGACCAGATGTGTACAAACCGCGCGGAGCAATCCTTGATACATACTGCAAAAGCTGCGACTTGGCGGTTCCAGGGTCTCCTATCAAAAGCATGTTCATTTCCCCTCGAATTTTGATGTCAGGAAACTTTTTGGGAACCCCTCCGAAGAGAAGATACATCACTGCTTCCTTGATGTGTTCATAACCGTAGATGGAAGGCGCTATTGACCGAATGATTTTGCGGTGAACCCACGGGTCTCTTGCTAGCTCTAATATCTGCTTTTCTTCTTCAGGCGAGGTAAGAACTGCCTCATGTTCCTTGCTTAAGACATCTATGTAGTTTGCATCCAAATGCAACCGGAAAACTCGAAGCTTTCCAACTTTGGGCAGAGCAGGAGCAGCCGCACGCACAACCCCCACCACAGATACGCTGTCTCCAGGTCTCGCTACGTCCACAAGGTCTTTTTGAGTAAGTTTGATGTTTACCCAACGAGGAAGCTGGCCAGGAGGCAAGTTTTCAGGTCGCTCTTGTATGCGAAGGTCTTGGGAATCAATGAACGAAGATCCTTCTTGAACAAAATCAAATGGTCCGTTTCTCTTGCACACTGGATTGTCGCAGTTGAAGGGAGCTCTCAAAAAAGGGCTTGTTTGGTCTCGATAACTGATTTCTCCACACCGTTTACATTTAAAAGCAGCTCGCGTTACCATAGGTCTGGCAGGCGTTGCACGCACTACAATGCCTTCCACCATAACTAGCTTTCCAATGTTATCGGACCCAAGTTCTCGCAATAGAGTGGTTACAGGTAAATTCTTGAACTGAACGCTCACCGTTTCGATTCCTTCAGCGTACTCAGGCTCTTCTATCTGCAACTGAGCTAACGTTGCGCGGTTTGCATGTTCCAAATACTCGTCTGGTCTCTCGATGACGTTTTCCGCCAACGCTGAGTCTGTTTCCATTAGGTCTTCAAAATCTACAATTAACGAAGTTTTGCCAGTGATGGCCATCTCGGAGATTCGTTGACGATACTTATCGGATGTTAGGATATCTTGAAAGCGTTCTTGAGGGTCTGTTGCCAACATTTCGTTCATCAAGGCTCAGCCTCCACTTTCAGGATTTTGGTTCTCCACTCGCTTATAATTTTATATAATTGTTTATAGATGGCATACTCTTCTCTCGTCAAATTCTTAAGTAACTGGTCTGTTTGAGCAGGTGCTGAGGCTAATGAAACTATTTTTTTCAGTCTACAATTTACAATGTCACGGGAAAGTCGTGACGCTCTATCGCGTTCTTTCATTTTTTCAGGGTTCTTAACTGCATCTTCCTTTAAGCGGGAAAGGTAACGCCGCAACCTAGGATAAAAGTCTTCTAGTAATGGAGAGAATTGTTTAACCGATTGAACGCGCTCCTTCCAGTGAATCTTGTGCAGTTTCACTGCGTCCAGCAGTTCTTCCTCTCGGAGGTGTGCTATTCCCGCCTTTTCCAGTTCGTCAGCTACCCAAAACTTGACTTCGTATTCTTTTCCTTCTTGGAAGGCTTCAGTTTTCAAGCCTACCAATTCGATTTCGGGGCAGTTTCTGTTCACGACGATTTTGACAGGCGTGTTTTCAAATACAAAATCTTCATCTTTTATGGATTTACTTTCTATCAACACTTTGCCCTCCACACAACAGAAGGCTAGTTCTGACAGTAAGATATGGCTGTTAGATATAAACCTAGATATCAAGAGGAAAATATGTTAAAAATTGAGTCCCACACACCAAAGTAGTAGTTAAAGAAAGATGCGCGCGCGTTGTTTGAAAATACAGTAAAGGCATTGGACAAACGGCTTCCAGGATTTCACTCATTGAGAACCCTTCTTTCCATTTCTTTAATGATTTCGCGTCTTTAAGTGTTGGGGATTTGAACATGTGAGAACTATTTTAGGACTGCTTTCTACAGATAACCCACACACTTTTACGCGGTTAGGGTAAACCATTTAACGCAGAAACATAAGATAGTGTAACAGAAAAAAGGAGGGATTTGCGGGAGATATCTCCACTCTACGCCGTTTCTATTCTGAAAATCGCTTTTTTGATGCGGATTGCCGTTCCTTTAGTTTCACGCTCTTCCTTGGGAAGCTCTTCCATGTCTTCGCTGTTCCTCCAGCCGTCTTTTATTCTTAAGACGTGAGGTTTATGTGCCATAAAAGGCTTTCATAAAAGCTATCCTAATTAGTGATGAAATCTTATATTATTAGAATTTGCTGGTGATTCCGTCTTGCAGTCTTTGATTTCCGATGAACTTATACAGCTGCTAAGAACTCAGAAATATCATTTGGTTGGAGAACACTCTGCTGTTAAGCGTTGCAGATGGCTCTATGAAACTCTTATTCATGATCGCCCATGCTACAAACAGAAGTTCTACGGAATCAAGAGCCATGAATGCATTCAAATGACGCCTACAGTTTTGTATTGCACCATGCGCTGTCGCTTCTGCTGGCGCGTTCAGAGCGGAGACCTCGAACTGAAATGGATAGAAACCGAACTGCCTAGATGGGATGACCCAGAAGAAATTGTGGACGGTTGTATCCAAGCACAGCTTAAAATTCTGAGCGGGTACAAAGGAAACCAAAAAACCAATCTAGAGAAGTATAAAGAGGCTCTAACACCTAAGCACGTAGCCATCAGCTTAACCGGCGAACCAACACTTTATCCACTCCTGGACGATCTGATAAAGAGCTTTCATAAACGAGGCTTCACTACCTTCCTTGTCACTAACGGAACTGTTCCAGAAGCGTTGTCTCAACTGAGCAACGAGCCGACTCAACTCTACATTTCAACTTGTGCACCTGATAGGAAAACGTTCTTGGAAACATGTCGCCCTCAAACTCCCACAGCTTGGGAAAAACTCAATGAAACGCTTTCCCTGTTGCCCAGTTTTAAGTGCTCCACCGTGATTAGGCTGACGTTGGTGCGTCACTTGAACCTAAAACGTCCAGACCTGTACGCTCGTTTGATTGAAAAAGCAAACCCTAGATTTATGGAGCCTAAAGCTTACATGCACGTAGGTTTCTCCCGATTGCGTTTGGGCTTCGAAAACATGCCTACTCACCGTGAGATTCGAGAGTTTGCGGTTGAACTAGCTAAGGAGACGGGTTACAATGTTCTCTCTGAAGTTCCAGAGAGTCGAGTGGTATTGTTGAGTCGTTCTAAAAAGCCTACTAAGCTTGCCTAACATTCCATCTTGGCTTTTAAGATGACTGTAATTTGACTCTCACTACCATGTTTACTGGTCTTTCAAAGCATTGATATTCCCAATCATTATATTTAATTTTTCCACCAAGTTCTTTTAAAAGTTCATATAATTCTGGAACTTGTTCTGCTCGAATGGCTTGCTCACTTTTGCCTCTCCAATTTTTCCAAGATGCGTTTTTCGCCTTATCAATTGTCGCCGCAATTCTCGTTGAAATGCTAAATTCACTCATATCTATCACTGGTTTTTCCGGGTTTTTCTCTCCTTTCTTTCCTACACATTCCCCTATCTTCGGGCAAGCTAGACATTCATAAGGGAAAGAAGATGTTGAAAGTCTTTCTAAATATCCTAAATAATGGAGACACCCCTTTGTTGGACGCGTTGTCACTAAACTCTCTGGCTGTTCTGTCTCTTCCACAGTTACAATTTCTGTTTCTTCCGTCATAGCTTCTACAGCTTCCGTTTCTTGCATTGTTTCTACATTTTCCTTATATCGGATTTCGGTCTCAAATCTTTCTTCCATTGTTGACTTTTTAGATCTAAGGAGCAATATTGTAAAGAAAAGTGCTATGATCATAAGGACTAACGTAAGAACTGTAAAAAGGATGTAATCAGCATCGAGGAACACGAGTTTTCACTAACTGTGCATCTGTTACGTTGCTTAAAATAAATTATGAATCTGTCATATGGATACGCAATTTAACTTTTGAACATGTCCGAACCGCTTTGGTAAAACTTCTAGACACTTGCACTTTCATCTAAAAACAATACGTAATTATTATCAAAGACCAAAGTAATAGAAATCTTCAAAAACCAAAGACAAACCTATTAAGTTCGCTTAATGAAACATCTCGAAACGTGCACGGTTGTGTATATTGTGTCCTTAAAATCTATTCTAAAAAACATTCAAGAAGAACTAATGAAAAAAGAGGAAGTTCGCCAAGAACTTCAAAAAGACATGCGCAAAGCAACCCGCCTATCTAAGCAAGCAATTCTCTTTACACACCAAGAAAGATTTGATGAAGCTAAAAAATTACTTGAAGAGGCAAATAAACTCCTCACTAAACTCAACGATGTCTCAAAAAATCATCCAGAACTTGTTTACACAGGCATAGTCAATGCGGCATTTGAGGAATACACTGAGGCACACGTGTTCATTCTGTTGATTAAGAAAGACAAATTCGTTAGCCCTGAAGAGTTAGGAGTTTCATCGGTTTCCTATGTGCTCGGACTGTCAGACGTTGTCGGAGAGTTTAGGCGCAGAGCCCTCGATTCGATTCGGAGAGGAGATGTGGAAACTGCGGAAAAATGTATGCAAATAATGGAGCAGATTTACGTTGGGTTGACGGCTATGGATGACGCTTTCCTTCTGGTTTCAGGACTTCGGAGAAAATGTGACGTTGCCAGACGCCTCATTGAAATTACAAGAGGAGACGTTACCATTGAGACTCGAAGAAGTTCCCTAGAACG
>CAYFTS010000179.1:0-1967 GCA_964346135.1 uncultured Candidatus Bathyarchaeia archaeon
CTGGGAAAAGGCACAGAAAATATGTAGGTAATTTTTTTACCCGATTTTTCTCCCTCAACTTCCACCACGTAACACTCGCGCGCATCAATCAATGTGCCAGCCTTAATCTTATTCTCCACCTCTTCAAACGACAAAGTGGGTGGAATCAACTTAAAGAAAAGGTCTCGAGGAACCACCTTGACTCCTCCAACATCCACAGTTTTCTCCCCCATAAGTCCAAGCTGAACCACAAATTTTATTGTTGGCATGTCAGGAGTACCCAACTTTAAATCCACATACTTTAAACCCTTACCAATAAAACGCGGTAGCGAAACAGGTTCCTCATGCACATGGGCAACAACGGTCTGCGGACCAATGGGCTCAGGAAAACTGTAAATCTCCTCCCCACTGAAGAGAGGAACTCTCTTAAACTCTCCATTATCGTACACCACAGGTTCAGTCGCCATGTCATCCCACATTACTTTAGGAGACCATGTTGAAACAATTTCCTTGCTTTCCACACTGTCAAATATCCTTATGCGTATCGCATTCACACGGTCAAGCCTGTCAGCACCATTAGCCGCAAGCACATTTGTGATGCCAGGAGATGATCCAGCATTTAACAGTGCAGTTAATCCTGCTTCTTTATATTTATCGTCGAGTTCCAGCTGCTTCACGTATGAAGAGTAATCGTACATGGCTAGGTCCACGTAATTTGCTTTTGCCCTAAAAGCAGCATTTGTAATTATCAAGTTGAATCTGGGTAGAGTTGCGTTAACTATCACATCCACGCCTTCTGCAACTTTCACCACATCGTCGATCTTACCTGCGTCAACACGATGCGCTGACACTTTCTCGCTTTTCAACCAGTCTCTAATCTGCTCAGCTCTTTGCAGATTTATGTCAGCAAGTCTTACTTCTTTGATTTCAGGGTTTTTTGTTAGTTCTGCGGCGATTACGATTCCGATAGCTCCAGTTCCTACAACAAGAATTTTCATATGCATTTTCCCAGCAGTGAATTAAGGTGTGTTTGTTTTCTCATAACTAAATAAATTTTACGCACGAAAAGACGGTATTCCTTAACGCAACAAACTTCCTATAAAGCCACAAATTTAAGCGCCTTAACAGATCGCTCAACCATTTCTTCTATGTTCAACGCTTTTTCCACTTCAGTCACTTCCTGAAGTTTCACCCCAGCCATGGGCTTTCCTGAAGTTGCAGTGTATTCCTTCACCATTTGAATCGAAGCTTCATAAGTTCCTATTCTACGTGCCATCTGTTCCCTCTCATTCTTCTCAAACCCCAACAATGGTCGATGTATCGGATACTTGGTTAAGACTGAATCTAAAACTCTCAGCTTTCGCAAAGTCTGAGCTGCAGGTTCCTCTATGACTTCTCCTGTAACAATTGCCTCCGCTCCCACAATATCCACGATTTGCTCCGCAATCCTATACATCATTCGTTTGCAGAGGATGTCTGTCAAGTGTTCAAACCGTTTTTTCTCCTTAAACTCTTTGATGTTCGGGCCGTTCGGTACCACGTATATGTTTTGCGGAAAGCCAATTGCCCACCTGAACAACTTTCTAACAACGTTCAACGTTCGTTCAGTTGCGTTATCATCTGTAAACGGCGCGTTATCAAAGTACAACGGCACGATAGGGCAACCTCTCTTCATAACCAGCCAGCATGCCACTGAAGAATCTGCTCCTCCATTCAGCAAACCTACTATCTTCGGTTGTGTGCCTAACGGCAAACCGCCAGTGCCGCCAACAACCATTGAATACACAAAGGCTTTGTCGTCTCTGATTTCGATTCCTAACGTTACATCTGGGTTCTTCAGGTTCACTTTTAAATGTCGTTCAGGGAAGACATTCAACACTTGGCGCCCCACCTCTATGCAAATGTCTCTACTCTTGTAGGGGTGGCGCCCCACTCTTCTGCATCTAACTGCGAAACTTTCTTCTTCTCGAAGCGTTAGACCCGCCAGA
>CAYFTS010000180.1:0-7271 GCA_964346135.1 uncultured Candidatus Bathyarchaeia archaeon
AGACATATAGAAGAGCCCAAGATGTACAGAATCTTCTTCTCGTTATCTGCTGTGGCTCTAGTAATTTGCTCTTGGGTCTTCATCTTCTGGAGTTCAAACTTGTTACGATTCTTCACAAGCCAGTTTGGAAGCTATTTTCACTTTGAAATGGAAAGTTTTTTTACGCTTTCTTCTTGGAGTCACGACAGTAATCTTTACATGGTTTCTGATAAAACATCTTAAACAAGTCTCTACACCATAAATCCTCACTTCTCATTTAATGCGAATATCAAGCAAGATGAAGTAAACACTACTCAACATTTCTTTTTCTAAATATTGTAAAAGCATCTTAGATTGTAGGTCATTTAGAATCAATCCAAGTTTCTTCCACAAGTCATAAAAACTGAAGAAGACCTACGTTTCCAAGTTTATACTTTCGAGTTTTTCATAATAGAGGTACAACTGTTATTATAATGTAGATCGAAAAGATAACCTCTATGGCACACATGGTCATTACGAAAAGAGACATCCTTTGGATTAGGTTATCAGACATTTTTGAAATTCGATTTTTGTTTGTGATTGTCGGAATCAAGTGATAAATGCCTAATACGATAACTATGGCTACTAGGATTAAGTTGATATCGGACAAATAAAGAAGAACGCCAGCCAAAAGAAATGCCACTAACTCGCTACCTTCTCCTATCTGTGAATGGGCTTCTACGAATTTAGCCCTGTCTTTGCGTACTCTGTATACCATGAAAAATTCCCCTGCGTTATAAACAGCCTCAAACGCCAAAAGAACAATCGCTATAATTAAAATAGGATCCATGAAAACTAATTCTTATGATATTGAGTATAAAAATTATTTGGTACATTATATGAAATGCATGCTTCCACAGGTTATAAGGGCTCTAACAAAACTAGTATAGATCACCTTGGAAGAGGATGTCACAATGAGAAGTTGGCAATATGCGTTGTTTGCATTAGGAGTGTCAGTTTGTTTGATAAGACCCTTAGACCTGTTGATGTTTGAAGGAAGTATTTTGGGAGAGAGGACTACTGGTATTGGAATAATGATATGGATAGTAGGAATGGCAATAATAGGCACTTTTACTTCAACATTAGGGTTGGGGAAATCCAAGGAACCCAAGAAGGAAACTTAGTTACAGAAGGAAGTGTGAACATAGGAAAAGACACCCAGATTAAAGGTTCAGTGAACGCTGAGGGGTCTGTTCGTTTAGGTGAAAACACCTCTATTGGTCTTGCTCTCATATCAGGAGGAGATGTGGAATTGCACAAAGACGCTAGAGTTTTCAAGAACATTTTCACTCAAGGCCACATACATGCCTTGTGGACATCTGAAGAAGAAATGCAACAAACTGTTTAGTGGTTTGTGTTCCTCGTTTTGATCCACAGTGACTTTGCGTTTTTCCATTGATCCTTAATGACTTCTATGTTACTAAGCACACTGGAATGAAGAGAGTAGAAAATGTAGCAAAGATATGCACACCGATCGCATTTTTCGTATTCTTTTCGAAGGTTCTCAAACCTTGAACTGTTCCAGACATTAGGTAGTTCAAACACGGAAGCCACTGGTTCACGACAATGACAGCTAGAAACTCTGCCAGATGGATCTACAATAAGGAAGCCTTGAAGAGCATTGCACTTCCATGTTCTTTGTTTGTCGAGGAAGAACTGTTTAAGCGCCGCCAGTGTTTTGGTCGTTATGAAAATCCCTTGACGTTCTTTTTTCATGGCGGTAAGTTCGTCGCAAACCTTTCCCATAGCTTCTCGGTCAGTTATCTCAAACTCGTCGATTTTTCTACCTATTCCAAATAATCGTTTGTCAATTGGCTGGTCGTACCAGTATAAGCAATACCAAACAGGGATGTTGTGGTCAGTGAAGTACTTTGTGAAGTCAATGATTTCATGTAGGTTAAGCTGTGAGATGGTTGGGGAGACTCCCACGGAAATGTTTTCTTTTTTCAGCGTCTCAATAGTTTCCATAGCCTTTCTCCAAGCCCCGGGTACACCCTTTATGTAATCGTTTTTCTTTTCGTCTAAGGTATCCAGTGATATAGCCACGAAATCTGCACTGCGGAGAGCGTCTATCTTTTCTAACGCGAGGCTGCCATTATCATACACGGTGGTTATAAAAGATTGCGAAGCGTAATCGATTATTTCGTCGATGTCATCCCGCAGTAACGGGTTTCCGCCTGAAAGCACTATTTCCACGATGCCGAGTTCTCTGAGGGCATCCAGACCTTTTTTCACCTCGTCAACTGATAATTCTCTCATGTTTTGTTGTCTGCGCCAAACGTTGCAGCCTCTGCAACGGTAGTTGCATCGATGAGTTAACATCCATTGTGCGTGGTAAGGTCTGTTAGGTGTTAAAGCACGTTTTAGTATACTGAAGATTTTTTGTGATGAAAGCATCATTTTTATTGTGAGCTCCAGCAACTTGTTAAAGTTTGCATAGGGATTGTAGTAAAGATGAGAAGTTTTAACCTTTATGTGTTTCTAAACTCTGCTGAGGAAATAAACTGTTCAGCGCGCAGGTTGCCAAACCTTTGACAAGGGCTTTCCGCTTAGCAAGAAGAATAGGTAGTCCGTGAACCATGTGCTGAGAACTTTGGAAAACCCCAGTTTTCGAAATCGCCTTAACGATTCGTAAACAGTGAGGCTCGTAAGGAACATGAATCTTCCTCGTTTAGACAATCGATGGGCAAGATCGTGATCCTCCAAACATGGCATGTTTTCATCAAATCCATTAACCATTAGAAAATCTTTCTTTCTAACAGCGAGAAATTCCCCTCGAGAATGGGGCTTAAACTTAGTGCAGAGTCGAATGAGGAGGTTGTAAAATTGGAAGAAAACGAATTCTGTGAATCTGGGTTGAACTGGCATAATGCGGCAAGTTGCACCCACCACTTCGTAGTCGTTAAATGCTTTAAGCACTGTTTCCACAAAACTCGACGGAGGAGACACGTCTGCATCGAGAAACACCACAATGTCTCCGCTTGCTCGCTTAGCGCCGTAATTCCTTGCTTTTGAGATTCCTCGCTCTCTTATTTGATAAGTCTTATCCGTGAAACGTTTCGCAACCTTAACTGTATCGTCGTCGCTTCCCCCGTCAACCACCACAATTTCTATGGAAGGCTTTATTTTAACGAGTTTGGATAAAGTTAACGCTATGTATTTTCCCTCTTGAAACGTTGGGATGACCACAGAAATCCTTGACGTCTGTGTTTGCATCCAAACTGTCTCCGCATTTTCTTTTTAATCTCTTATCGATGTAATAAAGAATAAGGTTACACAAAGCTAACTATGCTTCACCTAAAGCACGCCACAACTCTTCTTTTACGGGCTTAGAAAGGTCAAGTTTGGTTCCGTCGCACCGTAAAACATACGATCCCTCACTCTTATCCACTGTTTTACCAATCACCGACGCTTGAATACCCTTTTCCTTGAGGGCACTCACTATTTTTTCAGCTTTCTTCGGATGTGCTGAGATTATTAGTGACCCAGAGCTTATGGTTTTAAGCGGATCAACGTTTAAGGAGCCACATACCGCCTTAGTCTCCTCGTATACTGGGATTCTTTCCTCGTATGCTACTATGCCTAGGTTAGATGCCCACGCAATTTCTTGGAGACACGCGGCGATTCCTCCTTCAGTGGCGTCATGCATCGCATGGACTCCTCCAACTTCAGTGGCGGTTAAAGCGTCTTCCACCACACTGATCAGTTTGACAAATTTCTGAGCTTTCTGAATTACTGTTTTAGCAATTTTTGTTTCTAATAGATCCGCTAATTCCGTCGATAGGATGGCTGTTCCTTCGATTGCGGCGCCCTTGGTCACGATGATGCTGTCACCGATTTTTGCTCCGCTGGACCTCACAAGCCTATCCTTTTTAGTTTCTCCAATGGCTGTTGCAACGAGGATAGGCCTTTTAATGCCTAGGGTGAATTCACTGTGACCTCCTACAATAGCGATGCCAAGTTCCTTTGCAGCTTCGTCAATTTGATTTGTTATATGTTTCAGTTGGGGCGAAGTGATGTTTTGAGGTAGAAGCATGACGATTAACATCCATAGAGGTCGAACTCCGCGGGTTGCAATGTCGTTAGCGCAGACGTTAATAGTTAACCAGCCTATGTTTTCGATAGCTCCAGTTATCGGGTCAGAGTGAACAACGAGAGCCTTGTCTTTAAAGTCGATTACAGCAGCGTCTTCGCCTATTCTAGGACCAACAATAACGCGGGAGTTGGGAGATCCTAAACACTCGAAAACCATTTGTTTCAGAAATTCAGGATCAAGCTTACCAACTGATGAGGAACGCGGAACCATTTTTACAAATCCTCCAAGTATGGCGTTAACATTACTTTGTTTTACATTAATAAATGAATGCGATTGTACGCGGAGAATCTTGAAAAGACTTATTGTTTAAAGATTTCAGGCAATCTCCTTCGCAAAACTAGGGCTATTGGAATTCCTACAACCCCCCCTATTACTATTTGGGCTATGTTTCCTGGAACCTCTGCTAATGCTCCTCCTAATCCCCATTGCAATAGATATAATTCGGCTAAGAAATATCCAACAACCATTTCGACTCCAGCCATGATCACAGCAAATGTGTCCCGAAAAATGCTTTTTCTATTTGTAATCAAGCCCGCAATGGAACCTTCTATTCCTTTAATAACTAAAGTAAATGGGGCAAATAGGGGAAATCCAATTATGTCAGCCAAGGCCGAGCCTAATCCTCCGGCGACTCCTCCGATAACAGGGCCAAAGGTTAATGCACTGACAAAAACCATGACATCTCCGAAGTTGAAATAACCTCCCATAGGATTCGGAATTCGTATTATGAAAGTTGCCACACAGACTAATGCGGCCATAACTGCTGAGAGAGAAATCTGGATCAATAGAAATTCTTTTTTAATATACTTGGTTCCCATACGAGACCTCCTCATAGATTAATGGATTTGGGATTATTCAGGAATATAGTATAGTCATAACTTTACTAACTAATAAATTTTGCACCTTGAAAACTTGATAACATCAAAGTAACACTTTAAGCTCATCAATAGCCTGTAGAACTCTTTCTCCACGCTTTGTAATTTTGAAGTATTTCCTTCCATTCTTTTTATAAGCAACCACTACCCCCCGCTGCAAGAGATTGTTCAAGTGCTGATATACAGCGGCTCGCGTCATAGTTTTTCCCAGTTTTTTCCACAAGTCGTAGCCGTAGGTGTCCCTTCTGCTTAAAATGTGTAAAATCTTCTCCTTTGTACTCAATTCTAAACCGACAACAGCGGTTTTTCGTTTTTTCGCTAGAGCTTGGAGAACATCTGTTGCTTTCAACCCACTCCCTGTTATGAGACCCACAACCGTGTCTTTCTTATCAATAATGCCTTGGTGAGCCAGCTTTTTCAGAGCAGCTATTGTGGCTGAACTCGCTGGCTCTGCGAAGATACCTTCAAGTCTAGCAATTTCCTGTTCCGCAACGAAGATTTCTGAGTCTGATGCTGCAATGGCGACGCCTTTGGATTCTGTCATCGCATTGAGCGCCCATCTTCCATTCACAGGGTTACGTACAAGGATTCCAAGAGCATGTGTAGAAGGCTTTGGAATGGCAATTGGTTCGTTTTCATTCCTTAAGTGCGCGTTGACGATGGGTGCACAGCCGTCTGCTTGCACGCCCACCAATTTTGGCAACTCATCAATAGTTCCTAGAGCTTGCAGTTCCTTGAAGCCTTTCCAAATGGAGTGTATGGTTCCGCCGCTTCCTATTGAAACGACAAACCAGTCGGGCACTCCAAACTGTTCCACAATTTCATAGGCAATGGTTTTCTGAGCCTCAATCGCTAGAGGATTCAGCTCAGCGGTAGCTTGATACCAGCCTGTTTCTCTCGCCAAAGACTCTGCTTGTTCAACGGATTCATCAACGAGTTCTCCGTGCTCCTCAATGAGAGCATCATAGATTAACATTTGAGCCAGCTTGCCCATGTCGACGTTTCTGGGAACAATAATGTGGCAGGTGAGTCCTGATTTAGCGGAGTAAGCGGCTAAGGAGGCTCCTAAGTTTCCGTTTGAAGCACATATCATTGAGTCGTGGTTTAGGTCTTGCGCGTTAGTAATCATCAAAGTTGCGCATCTGTCTCTAAAAGAGTTCGTTGGATTTCGAGTTTCATCTTTCAGATACACTTTGCTTAAGCCAATTTTTTCCGCTAAACGTTCTGCTCTATGTAGAGGTGTGCCGCCCTCTCCCATACTAACAACGTTTTTGACTTTTGGAAGAAGTGATCTATATTTCCAGAAAGTGAAAGAACCATCGAGTTTGATCCTGCTTAATTGCTTGAAATTATAAACATATTCCAGAAGCCCATTGCACTTCTTACATTTGTAGAGGGGAGGATACTGCTCAAAAGTTGCTGAACAACGACTACACTGCAGAACCGCCATGCCAAATGAGCCCCGTAAATAGAATAGTACCTTCCTAACTTTTCTTTATCGGTTCGCTTAGTAAATGTTTATGAGAAACCGAAAGGAGTTGTAAACGAGGATGAATTTTTGAACATAGACGAACTGAAGCCTGGAATGGACCACGTGAACATTAAGGTCAAAGTGTTAAGCATCTCAGAGCCTAAGCAAATTATCACAGGCACAGGCATAAAACATGACATACTTGAGGCGGAGGTAGGGGATGAAACTGGTTCAATAATGTTGGTTTTGTGGAATGAACGAATCAAGCCCATCAAGGTCGGAGATGCTCTGCAAATTGAAAACGGTTTTGTGTCATCTTTCAAAGGAAAATGGCGAATAAACGTTGGAAAATATGGAGACATAACGAAAATTTGATTACCTAAAATTTAAGCTCCAAATTCAAATTTATTCACTCTTACTTTTTCTTCTACTCAGTCTTCACTTCCTATACTCTCTCACTCTCTCCACCGTACCGCACACATTCGTTTTGTTTATTCATTCATATTTTCTATCTGGATTCAGATAACAAAATGCTTTTACTACATATTAGGTCGAACTGATTATGAATGACCCAGTTAGACCCGAAGAATTGTGAAGTGCACTTAACGTGACCTTAATCTAAAGAGAATTAAAAAGACATGAAAAGGGCATTAGTGTCAGTCGGTTCTTTCGTTGCCGCAGTTTCCTTAGTGATTTCGGTGTTCTTGAATTTCATCTCGATTAACTTGGGTTCATTACTTGTGTTTTTCAATCAATTAGGCTACATAGTTACCTATATCTCCCTCGTGGTCTGTCTTTTCACTGTAATCAT
>CAYFTS010000181.1:0-1744 GCA_964346135.1 uncultured Candidatus Bathyarchaeia archaeon
GGGATGCCTGTGCCTACTGGAATCCAATGGATCAAAGGAGCACCAATCTTCTTCGCTTCCTCGTAAGCCTCGCTGTGAAACACGGCTTTAATTAATTGTTTTCCAAGCTTTTCAACTTGAAAGTTAAAGAGTTCCATAAACCGTATCGTTTTACCTTTTACCATAATGTTCACGTCATCGCTGGAAACCCAAAAAGAAACCTCACCTTTCTCTGGTCTTACCTCAAAACGACGAAAGCTCCTTTCAGGCCGATCTGGATGTAAATGAATCTGAACTGTAAATGAGTGAGGAACGTTTTCCACGGTAAGCTTCTTCGGGTTATGCACAAAGAAGTACCGATAGGCTTCAGGGTCGATGATTTTTCGATTATGAGCGTATAGGTTATCCCAACTCAAAACTACGTCAGCGGTTTTTGGGCCAACATCAATTATGAGTCGCCGTATGGCTTCCGGCATGATCCCTCTCCTTCTTAGAGCGGCTAAGGTGGCGAGCCTCGGGTCATCCCACTGATTGAAGATGCCGTTTCTGAATCCTTCAAGAATTTTGGACTTGCTGAGCACAGCCCCCGTTATTTTGAGTCGACCGTAATGAATAGCCTCTGGATATTTCCATCCAAAATGTTTGTACATGTACTCCTGCCTTGTCTGACTGGTTAGATGTTCTTTTCCCCTTATAATGTGCGTTACAGCAAACAAGTGGTCGTCAACTCCGCAGGCAAAGTTGTAGAGTGGCCAAACTCTGTATTTGCTTCCCACTCTTGGGTGAGGATGCTTCTCGGCGTCAATGATTCTGAATGCAGGCCAATCTCGAACTGCAGGGTTCCGATGGTTTAGATCGGTTTTGATTCTCATCACTGCCTCCCCTTCTCCATATGTTCCGTTAAGCATATGCTTCCAGCGAGCAAGCTGTTCCTTCGGCGTTAGGTCTCGACAGGGGCATTGTTGCTTAGCCGTAACTTTCTCCCGAAATTCTTGGCGTGGACAGGTGCAGACGTAGGCGTGTCCGTTTTTGAGAAGTTTTTCAGCATGTTCATAGTATATGTGAATTCGGTTGCTTTGAATGAATTCTCTGTCCCATTTGCATCCAAGCCAAATCAAATCTTCTCGTATGAGGTCATAGTACGGCAAAGCCGACTTTTTCAGTCTCGGATCGGTGTCCTCGAAGCGAAGGTAAAACAGTCCATCATACATTTTAGCATATTCATAACATAGGATGATAGCTCGAGTTGAGCCTAAATGCAAGGCACAGTCTGGGTTGGGTGAAAAACGTGTCACAACTTGTTCATAATTTTCAACGTTTGGCAGTGGAGGAAGCTTTTTCGCTTCTTCAACTTTTCCTTTAACTAGAGTTTCTGGCCACTTTTTTTCTAAGAGTTTCTTCTGCTCTTGCAAGGAAAGTCTGTTGACTTCTTGAACAACTTCATTGATAGTGGAAGTAACTTGTTTTATCTTCGTTTTAAGGTGAGGGCGTTCAGCAAGCAATTTGCCTAGTACAGATTGTGCTCGAGCTTTTCCTTCGTGGTGAAGTGCATTTAGAAGCGCTATTTTCCGAATAATTTCCTTGGTTTCGTTTGAGGTCAAGGTTTGCCACTTAGTTTCTAACCATAACTAGATTTTTCTTTCCACAAGATAATTGGCAAACGTTTTTAGTTTCTCCTTTGCGTCTGAAGGCTGTAGGAGGCGGTCAATTTCTTTCCAGCTCTCTTCAATCATGTTTCGTGCAAGCTCTTTACCGTATTTCATGG
>CAYFTS010000182.1:0-20327 GCA_964346135.1 uncultured Candidatus Bathyarchaeia archaeon
AGAATATAGCTTGCTGATTTTTCGCCATTAACAGTGAAAATCGCCATCTTCAGTTTCATTTTATGTAGAGTTTTAAGCGTCTCTAAAATGCCGGGCACCAGGCTAGTTGCATGGGCAGCCTGCAACTCATGACGATTTGCCACCGAAAACACTTCCCCTTTCACTCTTGCAATGTCGATGTCTCTTCTACCGTTGTTCCTAACGTAAATCTCCGCCTTTTCCAGCATACTGAAAATGCTCTCATTCATGGAGAAAATCGATGAGGGAAAGCCTTGTTTGTTGAGGATTTGTATAACTTCTGCCCTCACTGACTTATAGTCCAGATTAAAATCTACAATAGTGCCGTCGAGGTCAAAGATCACCGCTTTGATCATTGCATCAAACTCCTTCTCGCCAATATTTATGTAAAGAGGCTTTTCTGCTAAACTGCACAGAAAGGCTATTTATGTCTTTAGAATATGCAATCTTTATGTTTCTTCAGAATCAGAAGTCGACTTCAAAACTTCACAAAAAAATTAATGCTTAAGAAAATTCCTTAGCTCAGTTATCCTATCCGTAAAATTACAATCATTGCTACTCTGCGGAAAATCAATCCCATAGCTTGAATACAAATTTCTCAAAATCATTTTCTCAACAACCGAGCCACCCGCACTAAAAGTTTTAAGCGACTCAGCAAAAGCATCCAATTTTTCTGGAATCTCCTCCGGCTCTACTGCTTGAGCTTTCAACCAACTATAAATGAGCAGCCCCGGCTCCCCAAAGGTCTCTCTCAACACGTTGTCTATGGTCATGATGAGTTTCTTGTTGAAATCGTTTTTCCTCTTCATAATTAATTCACCATTGCTGTGTTTTTGGTACATTTGTAACCAATATATATCTTATATCTTAATTTTTAATAAACATTTCTGTTAAACTGTTCTGCAAATCTACACTAATTTAAAATTCACGTAAGATATTTTGTAAGATTAGGATTGTGTGAGGTGATTTTGCATGAGTTTTGAGGAGTATACAAATAATCCTATGTGGACGGTCCTCGTTGAAACGGTTCACGCCATGATTATGTATCCTCATCATAAGGCTTATACTCGAGACGTGGTTCTCCATGAGCAGCCTGACACTACGCCTTCAGATTTGGCTGCAAAACTGGGCATACCTTTAGGTGAAGCGGTTGTTATTCTCTATGAGTTGCGGAAACAAAAATAAAGGAAGATTTGCGTGTGGTATCTGTTATTATCGTGGTTTCTAAAATTATTTATAGGGCAGTACATAGTACATGTGGGCTATTTTTGTGTTCATATGATTAATTAAAAATAAAGATGGAGAAATTATAGGCTAGATTCTTAGTTGCAATACTTAAAAAATATATAATTAAATCACAGTATAAGAAAAAGGATTAGCTGCTTATGCGGAGATCAAAGCTGGAAATACACGTTGACATTCTTAAAGCTCTGGCCTATCACGGGCCGTTAAGACTAACTCACATCATGTATAAGGCTAACGTAAACTGTAGCGTTTTAAAAAAGCATTTAAGCTTTTTAATTCAGCACAACCTCGTTAAAGAAAAGAAAATCCGCAAGAAAAAAGGTACTTACGCTGTTTACACAATTACAAAAAGGGGGCGAACAGTTCTCAAATACTTCAGAGAACTAAGGAGTACTCTTCCAATAACCGAGGAAGAACGTAAGATACCACCATTGCTATATTAATGCGCGCCCATTGATACATAATTGCTCACACGTTTTTGTGCACTAAAATGCTGTTTTCAACTTGATTTTGCATCTATGGATTAAAGAAATAACATTTTCGCTGGAAAGATATGAGACTAGCATATACTTTGATGTTTTCAGCATATTAAATATGATAATATACTTTGATGTCTCTTTACGTGTAAGAGGTAAGTGATGCCGAAGAGGTTTGTGAAGAATGAGAAGAAAGAGACTGTTGGCGCAGATTGAAAAGCTGCTCAACGAAATAACTTTAGACACAGGTCAGAGCACTGAATTGAACATTAACTTTGAGGCAGCAAACGAAGACGCCAAAAAGATTCTAAGAAAAGCGCAGGCTAAAATAGCAGAACAGGAAACCAAAAAAAGAACTTCTGGAGATGCCCGATGATAACCCAAACCTAATATTTTATGAAACGTATGTGTAATCATATTGCCGAGGAAGAGGCTAAATGAGTGACAGATGGCGGGAAAAGAGGCGTAAGGACAGATATCCTTGGTTCGATGTCTTCCGCGAGTTTGACAGGATAGAGAAGATGATGGACGAAATGATGCGTCAAGCTCACAGTCCCTTCGAAACATCCAAGAAAAGTAGGTCTTTCAGGCCTCACGTTTACGGTTTCTCCGTCACCCTAAGTCCAGATGGAAGGCCCCGGATAAGAAAGTTCAGCAACGTGCAAAGAAGCTTCTATAACCCCAAAATAAATGAGCAAAAGGAACCGCTAGTAGACGTGTTAACTGAGGAAGAAGAAGTTGTGGTTGTAGCTCAGCTCCCAGGCTTAGAAAAAGACAACATAAACCTTCACGCAACCACAGATCAACTCACCATCAATGTGGACATTCCACAAAGGAAATACCGCAAGAACCTGCCACTGCCAGAAAAAGTAGACCCCAAACCAGTTAAAGCCTCCTACAAAAACGGCGTCCTAGAAGTACGATTCAAAAAGAAGAAAAAAATAGAAAAATCCGCGCGCAATGTATAACGCTTCATAATTTTTATCACCATTAGTTACGATTTTGATAGAAAGAGGAAAATATTATCCATAAAACAAAATCTGAGAGCTAATGATTAGGTTGTGTGGACTGATGACGCTTTAAAGGTGAGAAAGACTTGCGAACGAACGTTGAGTTGCATCTCATTAAAAGATCGCTTGGTAATCTGAACAAAAAATTGTTTTCCTGCGTCAATCTTAAGCTTTACCACTGATTCCAAGTCTGAGATTTCTATTATTTTTCCCTTAAACAAGTTCCTTGCACTGGAGCTTATGGGTTTCTTCGATATGATTATGTCCTCTGGTCTAACAAAAACCGTGACGTTTCCAGATTTTTTTAATGCTGTTTCTATTTCTACTCCGTTGCCAACATCAATCAATGAAGTTCCTTCTTTAAGAATTCTTGATGTACCTGAAAACACGTTTTCTAGTCTCGCAAAACTTACCAAATGTTTCGAGGGAATTCTGAAGATTTCTTGAGCTGTTCCGATTTGTACAATTTTTCCTCCTAGAAGCAAAGCGGCTCTCTTTGTTATGGTTTCTGCCTGAAACAAGTTGTGAGTTGCCATGACTATGGTGGTGTTAAATCCTTGATTGACGCGTGAGATGGTTTCTTCAATAATGGAAACGTTTTTGGGATCCAGATTTGCTGTTGGTTCATCTAGAAGAAGAAGCTCCGCATCCAGTGCAAGGGCTCGGGCAAGCGAAACTCTTTGCTGTTCTCCTCCAGAAAGTTTCTTCGCCAAACGTTTCTCGTAACCATTCAGTTTCACTAAGTCTAAAACGTTCTTAACTCTTTCATCTATCTCTTTTTTTGGAAACTTTCTTAGTTTAAGTCCATACGCTATGTTTCTGTAAACTGTAGTATTGAAGAGTGCTGTTTTCTGAAAAACCATTGTGCTTTTTTTTCTAGCTTGACTTCTGTTGTTGTTATTGATTCTTTCGCCACCGAAGAACACTTCTCCACTGGTCGGTTCGATGATGGAAGCCATTATTCTGAGCATAGTTGTCTTTCCAGATCCGTTTGGACCTAGAACCGTAAATATTTCTTTTTCTCTGACCTCTAAACTGACATCATCGAGGGCGGTTATTTCTTCGTAATGTTTGGTAACTTCTTTCAGTTTCATCAATTGTTTCATTTTATTCGTCTCTGAAGCAAATTTGTAAGTGTGTTGATGGAAAAAACTATTGCTAACAGTATAACCATCAAGGTAATGCTATACGTTATTTCTCCTCTATTAACTTCCATCGCGATGACCGTTGTTAATACTTGCGTTTTTCCTCGAATGTTTGCGCCTACTGCAAGGGCAATGCCCAGTTCAGCTATAGCTCTGTTGAAACTCGCTATTACGGCTAATATGACTCCGCTCCTGGATTCTCTGAGAACAGCGAGAGAAGCTTCAATTTCTGAGGCTCCCAAAGTTTTTGCCAGGTCTTTTATCTCTGGGTCTACAGATTCCACGGCGCTGGCAGTCAGGCTAATTATTATAGGAGTTATGAGAATCGCTTGACCAATTATTATGGCTTGAAGCGTTGGGAAGAGATGGAGAAAGCCTAGTGCTCCGGATCTTGAGAAGAGAAGGTAAAGGATTAGCCCTAGAGCTATAGTTGGCATTCCGATGAGTGCATTGAAGGTTCCTTTTATCAGTTGCTTTCCTGGAAAAGTTTTCATGCCGATGAGCATGCCTAATGGGAGACTCCAAAGGACTGATAGCAACGTGGCTGTCCCAGATATGTATAATGATCTGACAGTTATCTGGAATATTGGATTCTGGATAAATTCCCACATTTTGAACACTTGTTGCTAAGTGTAAAGTTCGGGATGATTAGCCCAGTATTCTGGGGGACATTCGTATCCATCGAAGAAAGCGTAGTTTTTTATCCATTGGAGTAAAGTTGGGTCTGCGTTTTGTTTCAGAAGATTTACTGCTGGGTAGAAAAGGCTCTGTCCGTAAATGTCTTTGCCAAAGTTAGTTATTATTTCCTGTCCTTCCGCAGATATGAGAAATTTTGTGAATGTAATGGCTCCATCGAAGTTGATATGAGGATGTCTCGTTTGATTACCTGCGATGGCGCTGTAGACGTTAAGCAATTCTTCTCCTTGGGTTACCAGAGTCTCAAGAGAAATAATTCCGTCTTTCCAGTATTTGAGGTAGGTACCCATATCTGCAAGAGTATACGCATCAAGATTATCAGCGACTTGCAATGTTTTTCCCATTCCAGTGCCAGCTTCTATGTACCATTCTTCTTCTCGTATGAGGCTCCAATCGAAGTCAGCAGCGGTCCACAATCCCTTCTCTTTAGTATGAGTCCCAGAGTCGTCTCCCCTCGAAACCCATTTTGCGTCTTGTGTTCTTCCAGTTTCCACGATCTTCGACAAAGCTTGAGTAGGCGGCAAATCTTTAATGTTTGCGGGGTCTGCTTCTGGTCCCACTATGGCGAAGAAGTTGTAGGCTATGATTTTTCTGCAGGTTCCATATCCTTCTTCCAGAAATGTCAGTTCTTTTGATGGTGCGTGCACTAGGATCATGTCAGCGTCTCCTCTCTGTGCATGGGTTATTGCTAAGCCTGTTCCCACTGATATGAAGTATAGGTCTATGGGATATTTTGCTTCAAATGCATCTTCAATGGTGTCAAGGAGACCTGTATCAAATAGACTGGTGGTGGTGGAAACTATTAGTTTTTCTTGAGTTGTTGAGAAGACTTCGAAGTAGTAGGAGGCTCCAGCAACTGAAACGATTATGGCTAAGATTAAGGTTGTTAGCCAGATCCAGTTTTTCATCATTTCACCATCGTTATGTTTGATTGTACCTATCGGCGAAATATACTTATTTGCATAACGATATAAATCTTACCCTAAAATGCTCACCCACGAAAAACGCAAGCCCCTATGCAAGGTCTGGATAGAATATGAAGGTAATCCCATCCTAGGCAAGGGTGGAGCAAAAATTCTGCAAGCCATCAAGGAAGAAAAATCCATTTCCAAAGCAGCCAAAAAGAGCAGAATGTCATACAGATATGTGTGGAACTACTTGGCGAAGATGGAGAGAACATTGAAAGAACCAGTTGTTCAAACGTATAGAGGTGGGAAAGCAGGTGGAGGCGGAGCAAAACTAACTGAGCTTGGGGAAAGCTTGTTAAAAGAGTACAAGCGAGTTGAAGGCTACGTGGGTGAAATTTTAGGTGATGAAGAACGTTGGGAGGCGGTTGGATTGAAGATTAGTGCAAGAAATCGGTTGAAAGGCACCATAAAACATGTGGAAAAGGGAGCAGTCGCAGCGAAAGTCAAAATAGAAATTGAAACACCAGTTGTGGTAACAGCCCTCATATCCAAAGAGGCTGTTGAAGAGTTAGATATTAAGGCTGGAGACAAGGCGGAAGCCGTTGTCAAAGCAACCGAAGTTATGATTGCAAAAGAAAGGTAATGAAAAAGATTAGTCCTCAACCAAAGTATTATATCATGGAGACATCTCCCGCGATTCCTCTCTTTTTTTGGATTTCACTGGTGTTTTCATAAAAAACTCTGTTTTCAACATATCTTTTCGCTATATGATCCAAATATGAGTTGTGAGGGAATTGGAACCCCTGACGGCGATGTACATGATAGTTTCGGAAAAAAATCGCTTTCAACATTCTGCTGCTATTAAGAGCCAAATATGAGGTAAAAACTCATATTTTTTGTTCGTTAGCTTAGAAAATTTGCTGATACTATCTCGAAAAATAACCTTTCAATTAAAAACATTTTTCCATTTCGATAATTTCAATGATGAAACACCATTGAATCTTATTAAATAGATATTTTATTAGGGTTTATATACAAAACCAATTTTTGTGCATAAAAGAAGGGGACCTTAAATATTATATTATATATCCCTATCTAGAGAGATATCTCTTTCATTTTCAACGTTCCCTTTAAAAGTCGTCAGCAAATCCACAAATAAAACACTTTGGTCCATAGGAGTAAGAGTACCCTCGCTAGAATCAACATACCTAGAATGTTTACTTCAGTTTTTTAGCCCACCAGAAATGTTTAGTTTTAGGATCAAAATTTAATCCCACACACACAAAAAAAGCTCTTCAACTATTTCTCATTATCCTATTTTTTCTACCGTGGAGCCGCCCGATGTATTAACATCGACCGTGGTGGGGGTCCCTACATATTTGAGGTGTGAGCCTCCGCTTACGTCACCGTCTAATCTGCCATCAAGGTTTACTGTTGCACCGCTTCCACCACTTAGGGTGACGTTTGCATTATGAACTTGGAAGTTCGAGAGGTATAAATTGCTTCCCCCAGAGCCGTTAATGGTCAGGTCATCGGCTGCACCTTCTAATGAAATGGTGCTTCCCCCAGACAGGATGAGATTAAAATCATGCGAAGAAGTAAATCCTTTAGCATTACCCTGGGTTCCTCCTGAAAACTCCAGCTCGTAGACGTCAGGCATTGTGATTTCGGCTCTTAAGGTTACATCTTGATAAGAGCCCCATTTGAGACCTATTGTTAAGGCATCTTCAGTCTGAGAAACCTCGATATAATCGAACACATTGTCGTCTGCTTTTATATTGATGCTGTACGAATCTGATTGGGTAATTTCTACCTCAAAGCCCCACCCCGCTTCAACAATTGTAAAATCTGTGAAGGACTTTTCTTCGGTAATCAAATTTCCAGAACCGACCACCTGACTGAATGGGTTCCAAAACCCCAGCAAGATTATCGCCAATACTGCTCCTGCTACTACAACCACTACGACAGCGATGACTATCAAGATGATTATTAGTTTGCTTATGGCACTACTTCTCTTACGAAGGAACAAACCCATTCCTCCACAGTTTGCGTTTTGAATGCTTTTTCTTTACTATTAAGCATTTCTTCCATCTTGAGCTTCCAAGCATCAGTTTTTTCAGTTGGTTGGGTGGGTAAAATTTTGATCTTAGCGATATGTCTCAATAAAGAAGATTCTAGGGCTTCTTTTTCATCTCATGGCGTATCCACCAGATGATTCCTAAAGCTATAGGAATCCCGAAGATGATTAAAATCCAGATTAATGCCGAAAGCCAAGAATACACGAGATAGTCAAATGTCCAAGTTGCAAAAGCAACATTCCAGTTTCCATCAGTTAAAACCTTGATGCAGAACGCAATAAAAACCAATAGCGATACTGATCCTCCTCCTCCGCTTGTTGCACCAGAGCGTTTGCCAAAGAAATGATATTCTTTCTTTTCTTCATCAGGTAATTTTTTCCACCATAGCCAACCTGCTATTGCTGCTATAATTACTGGGACTCCGATTAAGAGAACTTCCCAGAAAATCACATGTAATATAAAAGTCACTAAATATCCCATTGTCCATAGACTTAAAGTTGTAGGTACTAGACCAGTTGATTGAGCATTTCCTACGAACCATAAGAAGACAAGAATTGCACCGATCGATGCCAAAATAGCTCCTATTATAAATAAGACAAGCATGTTCCAATGTTTTCTCAAGAATTTTTTCCAGATCTCGGAACCATTTTCTGACTCAGTTTCCTCTATCATAAATTTCCCGTCCCTTTCAAGTCTATAACAATAATGATCCTTGGTATTTGTTCTTCATATATAACTATTTGTGTTGCGCGCCTGTATGAAAGCTTGTTCTCGCATTTGTAGAAAAAAGAGGTAGGTTAAAATCTGCGTCTGAGACCATATAGAGCTCCAGCTACTATCAGTATTCCAAAGACGATTATTATGACTGGCCAGAAGTATTTCCCCCAGTCCACTCCAGCGAGCCAAGAAAGTCCTACAAAGACGATTATTGCGCCGATAATCAATCCTGCGATTGCGCCACCGTGAGGAAGCCCAAAACATTCTTCTTCCGCTCGCTTGCGTTCGTATTTCCCGGTTGGACGAGTGGCTAAACTTGCTCCACATTTAACGCACACAGTTGCATCTTCTTCGTTTTTGGTGCCACACTTAGTGCAATAGACCAAAGGTCATTTCCCCACTCGTTTTCATCCCTTTGCATATAAAAGTGATTCTATAACCATCTTGCTTTTTGTGCGATGTCTTTCCCAGAATATGCGATTATTCGTTTGTTCACGTATGTCTCCAACATTTAATTTGAAAAGGTCTCCCGAATCCTGAGATGAGGATAGAAGAGCTAAGGTTATGGCTACGTCTCGCAATTTCAGATTAGCTAAAAATTGTTGCATCCTTTCACGGTTGAAGCGGATCGTCATTATTTTTTCGTCAACGTCGTAGAAGGTGTAAATGTTGTCTTTCTTGATGGCTTGTCTCTGTTTAGGTCTAGGAATTTTCTTCTTCCATTTTCTCTGGAACGCAATATCTAGATTCACGAAGAAACCGCGGAGAAACTCGTAGGCGCGCTGATTTGCTGAACTATCCCTCATTGCTTTCCTGCGTAACGGATAACTCTCAACCTTTTCGTTTTGTAGCCACTTGTAGAAATTGTCAATACGATCCTGCGTTTTCTCTAAGTCCTCTTTTGCTTCTGCGATCAAATCGTCAACTGAAATTTCCTTATCCAAACCTTCTTTACTGTTCACAAACTCTAGAAATTGGTCCAAGGTAACTTTGTAGTTGTTCTGGGTATTCCTTGCTAAATCCTCCAAGACACCGATAACAGCTTTTGATTCTGCAACTCTCATCGTTATCTCTGGTTATAATTATGGGTTAACGCACACTCAAAAATATGGGTTAAAACCTAAAATTTAGGGCCAAATATGCTTGGGGACTCTTTGAGGTAAGTTTTGACTATGTGACCGGAGAATACAACGACGGTGGCAAGATTTTTCGACGACGGAAATGAGAAAAATATCAGTCTTCAGTAAAAAAACTAATCTTCAACCACATACCTGTAAGAAATGTATTCCCCAGCTGTAGGGCTTTTTCTTATGATTCTAACAATGTCTCCTGGTCTAGCGCCAATAGCCTTAGCTGCGGGGTCTGCAGCTCTGATTTGAGGTAGTTGATAAGGTTGCACCCTATATTCATTTAATATCTTCATCTTTTCTTCAGGAGAAAGCAACTCGTGTTTTGGCACAAGTTCGTGCTCAAAAATGTTGAAGGCAGGAAAGATTCTTGGAATTAACTCAATTTTTCCCTTTTTTGCCTTCCCCTTAGCTGCTGAAGTATACCGTCCGCTAGTGACGATTATTCCTCTTTCAATCTCCATCTTCTCCATTGCTTTTTTCAGTTGATTGATATATGCAATTCCCACCGTATCTCGGGTGGGTATGACCCAGAGGAGCGCGTCTTTTTGCGCTCTCGGCATCTTGACTACAAAACTGATGATGTTTTTTTGTTGCTCCCGCTTTTTCACTCGGTATCCCCGAAGCTTAATCAGAACTCGAGCTTTTGTTTCCTCCAGCGTTTCTTCAGCGCTCAAACTATTAGCCTCACGGTTAGAGAGGTGATGTAAGTGGAAGTCATCTCAGTTGGTCTTAAACTTTGCGCTTTTCCAAGAATAACAATATTTTGTATGGTTCTGTGAAAACAACATACTTGTTTAGACGGGTTTAAATAATTCATACGAAATCCTTATTTGATTACGAGAGTGCCAAAAATGCTCTGAGGAAGAGAAAAATGAGCAGCCCAACGAGCATGGAGAAAGAGCAGCCCGTTTCACTTTTAACCGTGGCTACAATTATGTGCGCAGTTCTATACGCTATTGGAGCATATTCAACAGCTTACATACCTTCTCCATGGGGAGTTGGACAATTTAGACCCGCAGTGGTCATACCAGCGTTTTTTGCTACCATTTTTGGTCCTATGCCTGCCGCGGTTGGCGCGGCGACAGGTACGTTGATCGCGGACTCAGTGAAACATGGATATCTTTATCCAGGAAGTTTTTTGGCAGCGGTGCCAGGGAACTTTATTGGTTTCTTTTTGTTTGGTTATATTGTTAAGAAGAAGTTTACGTGGGGACGGTTCATTTTAGCTTCAAATGTTACTCTTACCGTAGCGAATTTGATCGTGGCTTTTCTGTACATTACTCTTTTTAAGGTGTTATATCTTAGCGAAGCGACATATATTGCGATGTCTTGGGATGCTATTGTGTTTCTGTCGGTTGGTCTCACGATTTGGTGGTTTGTTACCATGCTTCCCTTCGTTCTTCTTATCACTCCACTTCTGATCCGAGCAGTGGCGGCTGCTGTGCCTTCAGTTGTGCCCACGGATGTGAGAACACATAGTTTAAAAGAAGAACTCCCAAAAACAACGCTTAGCCTTTCCATGTTAGTTCCTGGCCTGATCATGTTGTTGATTGGGTTAGCAACCACTTTTACAGTCGTAGGAAATTACATCTCCAGCAATTTTGGGCCACCAATTCCCACTCTCATTGAGTTGATGTTTTATGCCAGCGGAGTGGTATTGTTCATTCTAGGCATCTTGATTTACACAGGACAGAAGTTTATTTGGCATAGTTCCCTCAAAGAAAAAACTGAGAAATGAAGCCATGAAGAAGTTCAACGCAGTAGCTGTTGGTGGAACATTTGACGAGTTTCACAAGGGACATCGAGCCCTGCTCATGAAAGCCTTTGAAGTTGGAAACAATGTCTTGATCGGTTTGTGCACAGATGAGTTTGCAAAGAAACTGTGGAAGCCACATAAGGTTGCTCCCTATGAAGAACGATTGGAAGAGTTGAAAGAATTTTTGAGAAAACAAGGGGTATTGGATAGAGCGGAGATTACGCCTCTCAATGATCCTTATGGAGTTACGTTGTCAAAGGGCTGCATCGAGGCGATTGTGGTGAGTAGGGAGACTGAGCCCCGCGCCCACGAAATTAATGCGAAAAGGAAGGCTATGGGGCTGCCGCTTCTACACATCATTGTCATTGAGATGGTTCCAGCTGAGAACCACGTTTCCATTTCCACCACTAGGATTCGGTGGAGAGAAATTGACCGTGAAGGACATTTGCTGAGGCATTAGCAACCAACGTCAAATACGATGCGTGCAATTAGCATCACTTCATAATTCTTAATAAAGAGCGAATTATTATTGGGTGAGGGAACAACAGTGAATAAATACAATAAACTAACGAAAGTCATTGGAAGAACACCCAACTACGAGATTATATCAAGAGAGAAACGAGATAAACTCGTCCACCAAGCAGAAGAAGCCCTAGGCAACATCAGGTATGGCTGGAAAGCAGGCATAGACAACTTCTGCATGCAACTTGAAACAAACTCACCGCATCTCTATGAATTTTGGATAGAAAACTGGTTCGCTGAAAAAAGAGATGCAAGATCGCATGGACGAATCTACGCAGTTTTGGACACCAATTTTGACAAAGGCAGAGCACACGCATACTACAATCCAGACACTAAAACCGCCATTATCTATAATACAGAATATTATGGTCAGTGCAAAAGCTGGGCACTTGGAATAGTTTGTGACATCGCAGAAGATCAGCACGACATCCACAGCATCCATGGAAGCTGCGTCGAAATAAATGGACATGGCATTGTTTTGATAGCGCCTACAGGCACAGGAAAATCCACACATAGCTATGCTCTTTTAGGAATGAAGGGGTCTAGAATCCACAGCGACGACTGGCTCTACGTGAGGTTCATTGGAAGAGCAAGCGCAGAAATCAGCGAGAGAAAGTTCTATCTGAGAACAAACATAGCTAAGGTGTTCCCCGAAGTTAGACCACTCCTCGACAAGTGTAAACTAGAAAATGTTAAGCCGCTTAGTTCAGAGGAAATTGGTCAATTAAGAAAAGAGGGAACAGATGAGAAAGAACTGCAAAAAATGATTGAAGACCCTTTTATAGCTCATGAATACAGCCGCGCCATGTTGGACCCCATCTGGATAGCAGGCTCATACAAATTCGTGGACACAACACGAGTGAATAGAGTGGCGTTGTTGGAGCGGAACAGAAACAACCCAGATGTTGCTAGAAGAATGGATATAGAAGAGGCTGTAGAATACTTAGAAAAACACCCGAAGGAACAATACCTAAATCCCTACCTAATTGTTAGGACTCCTGAAAAAATTGAGGTGCGAAACAACTTTTTCCGAAGACTCTTTCATTATGCGCCTCCGTACCTAGTCAACACCTACGATCCAGTTGATAAAGTGCAACAAGCCATCAGAGACATTGTGAAAGGGAAAAGGTGAACAGCGAACACGTTACGCCGTGCTTTACGTTTTGAAAGGACACCTTTAAACGGTTCCTCCTACTAATTACAAGAAGGCTGATGGTGAACATTTTTGAAAAGAACTGGCATCGCAAGGCTTCCACTTCATTACGGAAAAGCTCCGAAGTGGCTGACTGTTCGAATGATTCGGTTAGCAAAAGAAATAGTCACCATCATCGTGGATGAGTATGGTCAAGACGAGTTCCTGCAGAGAATCTCAGATCCCTTATGGTTTCAAGCGTTGGGATGCGTTCTAGGATACGACTGGCACTCGTCAGGAGTCACCACAGTCTTAACAGGCGTGTTAAAGAGCGCTGTAAACCCGAGCGAGCAGGGAGTGGCAGTTTGCGGTGGCAAGGGTAGGATTTCGTGGCAAGCTCCTATGGAAATCAGTCATGTAGGGGAGAAGTTTGGCTTCACAACTGACAGGATCAACCGTTTGCGGTACGTGAGTCGGATGAGCGCCAAAGTGGACAACACTGCTATTCAAGCGGGCTATCCCCTCTATCACCACGCTTTTTTCATAACCGAAGATGGAAAATGGGCGGTGGTTCAGCAGGGGATGAGCGTGAAAGACAGAACCGCTAGGAGATATCACTGGCTCTCGGAACATGCAAAAAACTTTGTTATGGAGCCTCACGACGCCATTGTGGGCGATATGGAAAGGGAAGTTGTCTTGAACATGACAGCGAAGGAAAGCGAAGGTTGCCAGAAAACGTCCGCCGACATCGCCAAGGAAGAACCTAAAAAAGTGATGAGGATGCTCAAGTCAATTCGTCCCACCTATCAGAAATCTTTACAGGAATGGATGCCCAAAACCAGATGGAAGGAGTATGCAGTTGATGTTCTTTCGCTTCCCCGCAACCTCAACTGGAACGCCATAAAAAGGGCATATGAATTTCAACTCAAAAACTACGAGGAACTACTTGACATAAGGGGAATAGGGCCAGCGACTGTTCGGGCGCTTGCATTAATTTCTGAACTGATCTATGGTGAAAAACCAAGCTGGAAAGACCCAGTAAAGTATAGCTTTTGCGTTGGAGGAAAAGATGGTGTGCCGTATCCGGTGAACCGAGATGCTATGGACGAATCAATTCAAATCTTGAAAACCGCCATCAAAAATGCACGAATAGGAGACAACGAAAGACTAAGGTCGCTGCAGAGGCTCAGGCGATACGTTCCACCCGATTACGAAATAAAATAGCTTCTTGAAAAGATTGTTAATCTGTATTTTCACTTCATAACAGATTATAATGTGTAGGCACTGAACAACTGTGCGTTAGCGATGTGAAATAAACATGTCAGCGAAAAAAATGAAGCATCTAACTAATGTTGAACGCGTCAAAACTGGTGTTGGAGGATTAGATAAGCTGATGGAAGGCGGTTTCCCTAAGGGGGACACTATCCTCTTAGCGGGTAACACAGGTAGCGGCAAAACAATTTTCTCCACCCAGTTCATCTGTGAAGGCGCCACCAAACATGATGAAAAAGGAGTCTACGCGACCTTCGAGGAAGACGCTAAGACCTTAAAAAGAAACTTGCTCAGATTCGGATTTGACCTAGAAAAACTTGAGAGTGAAGGGTTGATAAGGGTTCTTGATTTGGAAGCTATAAAGGGTGCGGGATTAAGTGCCAACATCGAGTTCATCCTAATTGCTTTGAGGGAGATTGGAGCTCAAAGGTTGGTTATTGACTCGTTAACGGCTTTTCTCAGTGCCTGTGAAGAGAAGTTTGAGTATAGAACGCTTATGCATCTGTTTTATAAGATATTGAAGAAGCTTGGCTGCACCACTGTGATGACGTGTAGCGTGCCTACGGGCCTCGAGACGCTTGGTCTTGGAATCGAAGAGTTCATAGCCGACTCTGTTATCACGCTGGAAAGCATCATTCACGATGGAGAGCTAAAGACTAGGTTTTTGATACGAAAAATGAGGGGAACTAATCATAGCAAGAAATATCATGAGGTTATAATAGGCGGAAAGGGATTAGAAATCGTGTCTTTCTCTATGGCATGAGATGGTTCTTTGGGAAATCCCAATGATAGGGTTAATTCTTTATCTGGTTTTACTATCAGCCTTAGGTGCCACAATACTTTTCCTTGTCCGTCAGAAAGGAGCTTATTTTAGATCAGTTCAATTACTCTTCGCTGCAGCCTCTATATTAATTGCAATATCATTTTCTTTTGATTTAATTTCAGGGTACTTTGTCAAAACAAAGGAGATTGCTCTTTATTCCGAGGAGGGATTCATTACCGCAGCTTTCCTGTCTGTGATTATGGTAGAGCACGCTGCATTGATTGTATACAAAGGAAAACAAAAGAAAGTCTCTTGGAAGAAAAAGTTTTCAGACAAGTTGAACCTTCTTTCCATTTCATATAAAGGCTATATTGTTCTTGCTTTGTTTTTGACATGGATCTTTCATCCCTGGGAAATCCAGCTGTCCAGAAACATATGGGGAAATCCTGCCTACATCCCAATTAATCATGAACTGTGGTACTTAGCCTTTTTATTGCCAATTCTTCTTGTCTTTATAGCGTATCCTTGCATGTTGTTCATACTTTCTAGTCGTAAGTATAAGGAAGAATCTGTGATAGCGACTTTAAAGTTGCTTGCAATATGCTGGATTACCTTAGGCTCCGCTGCATCCGCCTCCTACGGTTTGCGGAACCAGTTGGGAATCGCGATAGGTGAGCTCAATTTTTTACTTTATACAGTTTGTTTTGGAAGCATGGCTTATTCTTTCAAAAAAACAAACATTCTAGAAAGCTTCTTTAGGAAGCAACGTCCATCCGTTACTTTCAGTGGAGGCGAGAGCGTCCTTTTCACCTACACATCTAAAGTAGATAAGATTAAGATATTTTCGACCCTAATTCGGGAAGGATTGACCGGTGGAAACAGAGTCATCTACAAGTATCCAGACAACGAAGATAAGGTGGTTAGGGAGAAGCTAAAAGAGCACGGCGTTGATGTCGAAAAATGTGAAAAAGATGGATCTCTCTTTTTGACGACTTTGTCGCAATTCTATCTCTCAGATGGATACTTTGATGGAGGAAAAGCAGTCAGATCTCTAAATGAACTTAAAGCAGATTCGTTAAAGAAGGGTTATACACAACTAATAGATTTTGTAGATCTTGGCGACTTCTTGTTTCTCGGAGAAAATGGAGATAAGTACATCGAATATCTGAAGGACAAACAATGGAAAACCTACGTGGATGAACATGTGACCGAACTGTTTGCTGTCAACTCAGAAAAAATAAGCAAAAAACTTCTCAGCCGACTGCAAATGCATGCGTCTCTACGTTCAATCCATCCAATCGATCGTATTGCCCAGATGGATATATTCTCAAAGGCATTGGGGCTAACCCACCGACAGATCACTGGAAAAGACATACTGCTTGATTTCGATCCCGCATCTAACTATGAGAAAATCGTCGGAGATTTCGCAACTGAAGCCTTAGCCAATGCTGAGCAAGTAGCACTTTTCACACACAAAGGTAGCGCCGTCTATTCATCACTAGAAAACAGAAAGGCACTCAAAGTCATACTTTTGACACAACGTATCTCGGTTCCTCAAGTAGATGCCGAAATGAATGCAGTTCTATTGCCCGCAAACAACACTTCCCTGCTGCTTGACACACTAGACAAAACGCTAAAAACACTTCCTCATCGTAACCTGAGCATAATCTTTGACAACCTGTCCAGCTTGGTCTTATCGATTGGCTTACAGAAAACTTACCAATTCATGCGTTATACACTTGACATGTTGACCTCAACGAATTCAACTGCCCTGTTTTTATTTAATCCAGATGCCCATGACCAAAAAGTTACATCAAGCTTAAGAAACCTCTTCAGCAACCACATAAGCTACCGAAAAGAAGGCTTACAAGTCGTTAAACTATCTGAACCCAGAACTGAAGACACATAATTGAGGAATCTACAATGAACGCCAAAGAAAAGTTCGACAAACTTCTTCTCAAAATTATAGACGAAGAACTGAAACACATCTTCGGAGAAGCTGCCACGTCGATCATCTACAATCATTTGGAAGTGAATCACTCGTTAAAGCGAGAAGAGATTCCAGAAAAATTAGAAGGCTTCACTAGAGGTCTAGAAGAGTTTCTGGGCTCAGGAGCGCAGGTGGCAGAGAAAATGACTCTACAAAAGCTATCCTCATGCTCTGGGGTCCAATGTAAAGTTAAAGAAGATTACAGTTTCGTAGATTATGTAACTGAGATAAAGGCTAAACTTTAGATAGTGAGCAGAAGATACCCCCCTCCTGCCCGCAAGTTCCCCATTCCTTCCAAAGGGGATACCTTAACTGCACCTAAGTTGTGTAGTTAAGCTACAGTTGTACGCGTGTTTTCACCAAACCATTTTTTCATACACTTCTTACTACAGAAGACAAGAGTATTGCCATCTTTCGTCTTTTTCTTCACCCAGCCCTTAGGCTTCCGAAGACGAGTCTCCTGGTAGGCGTAACATTCTAGGCACCTCCACGTGGCGTGTGGAAGTATTCTTCTGAACCACCGAGAACGAACCATGTCCTATCACCTGAGACTATATCATTAATGTATCAACAATTTAAATTTTAAAGAGAAAACGCGCGCAAATAAAAAGGAATAAAATAATCCTGCATGGACATATTCTGATTCAGAACAAGAGATAACTTTTATCCATTTCTGAAAAAACGCAGTCACATGACTTGGTATCGAAGACTCAGACGGTGGATCTGGTATCGTCGCACAATTAAGAAAATTGAAAGAGAATTAAGCAAAAGCCAAAAATGACCTGTGAGCGCATGTAAGGACTAAAAGTCTGAAATCTGATAATATTTGGTCTATTTTGTCAGAGTTTTACGTATTTGACCTTATCATAATAACTTTCCCCTTTCCTATAAAATCGAAAAATTCATGTTGAACCTCCACAAACAAATATCGCAACTGAAGTGTTTACAATGTCAGTAATTCAAGAAATTCGTTGTCCCAACTGCGGCGCTCCCATCCCATTTAAATCAGGCGAAATCATTGCCACCTGCCGATACTGTGGCTTCACAAGCGTCATAGAAACAGGTAAAGCTTTCACTCTTGAACACTCAATAATCCTCAATGAGTACGACCCTAATCAAGCAGAGAAGCTTGTGCGCGACTGGATGAAATCTGGATTTCTAAAGCCTAGAGACCTAGCGCGATCTTCGAAAATTGTGGAGAAAAGCTTGATGTATCTTCCGTTCTGGGTTGTTCCAGTCACCGCCGCCAGCACATACAAGGGAATTTTTGAAAGGATAGCTCCTCCAATTGTGAAGGAAGGAAAAATCGAGAAGAAATATGATTGGCTGGTTTTAGCGAGGAAAGCCGTTGAGTTTCCAACAAGAGAATATGATGTTCCGCTGGAAGGAAAGGTTGCCTACGATTTTCGAAAAATTGAAGAATTCGCTAAGGTATTAAACAGTGAAATGGAAGGGCGGGAGGCCGTAGAGCTTGCTAAACAACAAATTGAAGATCATCATCAGTTCTTGGCAAAACAAGACGTGGACAAGATCATAGAGATGAAAAACAAGTTTTCGATAGGCAATTCTGTTTACTTACATGCACCCGTGTGGTTCATTGTTTATGAATATAAAGGCGAACGATACAACATCCTTCTAGACGGCGCCACTGGTGCAGTCATTAAAGGAGACATTCCCGCAACAAAGTTTGGTTTCCTCTAATGAAAGCTTTTATAGCCCATCCACAGAACATAAAAGATCGTGAGGTTTTATGCCGAAGAGACCTGTAGGCGTCCTTTCACTCGGCATTTTGATCCTAGCTTTAGCCGTGTCCGCAACTGCTTTCGTCACCAACATGCTCATTGACATATCCGAAATATTTTCACTTACCTTAATTCTCTTTGGCTTTTGGATTATAATTCTCTCTGGAATACGCGCAACCAACCAGGAACAATATGGAGGAGGAGCTTTCAATACTTTTTCTGGAGGAATCTTATTAACAACCCTTGGCGTCGTATGGTTGCTCTATGTTCGTGCATTGCTTGTTGACTATCTTCTTCCAGCCTTGTTGCTAATCATCGGAATCTTGGTCGCGGTTGCAGGAATCCGAGCATGGCGAAAATAACCGATACAAGATCATGCGCGCTTATTACTTTTTGTTGTTTTTAGATTTTTCGTGGTGCTCCACAATTTGGACAAGACGTTGCCGTTTCAGGCATTAGAGTTTCGCAGTACTCACATGGTACCATGACAACTTCCTTTTCTTTCACAGCCGTTGGAGCTCCTGCGGATCTAATCACCTGAAGTTCAATTATTTTGCTAGTGACATCAGGACGACCTTTGATGGCCACGACTCCTTTAAAGAACCAACTAACGTTTGCATCTAAGCCGTCAAAAGACTCTCGCCCACCGGCAGGAATGTTAACTTTAATGGGAAACGTTTTTTGGAACCCCGGTAGCATGTGCAGTGCGCCGCTTGTCTTCGGATCAGCGGAATGCAGTGTAGCTTGGTCCCAGTAGGTGCGTCGCACTTCACGTCGGAGACGTTCATCATATACCCACCTTTCTCGTTTCTTTTTCTCGATGCATCGAAGTTCGGCTCTCACTTCGGTTGCGTCAAATTCTTCTTGGCATGACACGGTGATTGCGCCTTTCAAATCTTCTCCTAATTCGAAAGTGTTTTTGGGAACTGTTAATGAAACGCTGGCTTCTGGTTTTTTGAATCTGTCTAGAAAGCCCACAGATCATCATCTCTTTACTGGTTTGGTCATTATTCTGGATAATTGTATTCATATTTATAATTTCTGAAAGATAAGGCTAGAATCTTTATATGTATTATCAAGACATAACTTAAATTTAATTAATTGCGCATAATAAAGAAAGAGGGTTGTTGAATGGCAGAACGTGAAACAATCGAGAAAGTTAAAGACAAGCAAGGCGCCCTTTCTCAAATTCAAAACTTCTTCACGTTGGGATACGGAACGAAAGAAGACCTGAGGGAACTTGACAAGAAGCTTCGAGACCTATATTATAAGGACCTCCGCGACATGCGTCACGTATGGGAAGACATTTACTTAGCAACCTTGGACGCAGGTCTTACAGCTTCAACCAGAGACTTCAAAAAAGTTATCCAGGTATTGGATCGTGTCATGGAGAAAGTGAGACACGCAGACTACGGTTACGCGGGTCTCATGGATAGAAAGGGACATATACGAGAAAAAGAACTTGCCCGAGTTTTCAACTACGACCAAGCTTTGAGCCAAGATGTGGAAAGCGTGAAGGCGGCTGTGAAAAAGATTTACAGCGAAGCGGAAGCTGAAAATTGGACTAATATACCAGCTGAAGTGAAGAAGATAAAAGGTTTATTACTTGCCTTTGAGGATAAATGGCATGAAAGAGAGGGACAGTTTAGACCTTTAGAAATTTAGAAGGGGAGAAAAAATGCCAATCGTAGAAAAAGTGGCTTGGGATTTCGGAGGACCTGAGGACA
>CAYFTS010000183.1:0-2271 GCA_964346135.1 uncultured Candidatus Bathyarchaeia archaeon
GTAGCGAAGGTTGTGAAAAGTTGGGAAAACCCCTTTGTATGAGCATAAAGAGCGTGATTCATTGAGCCATTCTGAGGTTGAAAAAATTGGATAGTAAAATAAGGTCTTTAATGAAATCCATCAGCTGGCGTTTGCTCGGCTTCGTGGTACTTGCATCAATAGCATGGATATATACAGGGGACATCAAACAGACATCGTTCATCACGATTACATTTAATGGAATACAACTAGTCTTCTATTACTTTCATGAGCGCCTATGGGAAAACTTTGAATGGGGCCGAAAAAAAACTGAAAGATTATGATGGCCATTGTCTAGCGAAATTTTAAACCTCAAAGGACTTGTATGTCCTTATACACAAGTTAAAGCTTTAGAAGCAATCTCTAAACTGCCTCTGGGCACAGTGCTGAAGATACTCGTTGATAATCCAGAAAGCGCAGACTCCATAGAAGTAGCTGTTAAAAACGCAGGACACAAAGTTGAACAAGTGACACAAAATGAATCTGTATTCACAATTACGGTTAGGAAAGAAAATGAGTAGCAAGAAAACTAACTGGAAAAAAATAGATGAAACCATAAGAGCGTATCTCGGTCTTAAATATCATCTTGTTGGAGTAAAAATACGAAAAAAAGATATCCAAGAAGAAGAAAAGAAGTTTAAGCCCGAGAAGCCTTTGGCTTACTGTCACATGGTTAGAATTGCCTCTTTGCGCGGAAAGACTTTCCTTTACGACAAGACTGATGAAGCTTGCCCCACTGCGGAGTTCATTTTGGGCTTTCGTGAGCCAAAATACTCGAAAATTGAACATAGAATAGAGCCTTCAGACACGAAGAGTATTTTGATTGCTCCTTTAGATCAGATGGTTGAGAATCCAGATGTTATCATAGCTACTGTAACTCCTAAACAGATGATGGACTTGACTACAATTCTGCAGGCGGGAAAAGCTGAATTTTTATCAGCGGGATTTAAAGGAGAAGCCGCTTGCGCTGAGTTCACTGCTAAACCTTACATGGAAAATGAGCCTAACGTGTCATTCCTATGCAATGGTGCCCGAGTAGTGTACTCAGACTTTCGAGACGCTGAGTTTCTTTTCGGAGCGTCCGCTCATACATACGTTCACGTCGCTGAGACCATGGATAGGATTAGCAAAACTGGCGGAGCACTTTGTGGATGCCGCACAAGTGACATGCCAATGGAGATTATAAATGAGTTTGAAAAAGCAGGTTTTTCAAAGGGTACAGACTATTTCTTTGGAAAAATTAGTGGTCACAATCTTAAGGCGTATTTAAACAAGGACTTTCAAGGGAGACTCAAATTCATCACTTTCCACCTACCAGTGAAGCTGGGTTCTGCTGAAGAAACTGAAGAGTCTGCTAAAAAGCTTCAAAAAACGCTTGTTAGACCTTACAGCGTCAACCAACGCGACTATTGGCTAGACTTAACTATGACCGCAACTGAAGACGAATTGGCTATGGACCTTCGAGATGGTGAAAGCATTAAGAAGGTTGCACAAGAATTCGCTAACAAAATGAAACGTTACTTAAACAGAACAGGAATCAAAGCGTGAAACAGAAATGATCAAACCCGGAGACATTCAAAGATATATGCAGATGCAAAATCAGTACAAAGGAAGCCTTATAATTCATCCAATAATGACTGGAGGAATCGTGCCAGAAGAAGTTCAAAAGAGAATTTTCAAAGAAGAATGGACTAAAGTCGGTTACGCCTTATGTTATGATTGCATCGAAGGCAGATCAGGCTTGATCACAAAACCACCCGTGAGGGAATTCCTTCAAAACATCGCAGAGTTTTTTGGAGGAGACGTCGCTGAACACACTTTTGGGTGCCGAGTTGCCCAGTTTGCAGTCATGAAAGCAGTCAGTGATTATGTGGAAAACGAGAGACCAAAGGATTACACTAAGGTTGTTGTAACTGATCCTCTTTGCCATTACTCAACTGGAATTGCTGCTGAAATGACGGGTTTCCGTATGACTGAACCTCCATACAGTGGATATCCAGAGTACAAAGTGGAGGCGAATGATTTTGCGGAGAGAATAGAAGAGATACAAAAGGAAACGGGAAAGTTGCCGGGGCTAATCGCTGTGACCCATGTGGATCCCTACTACGGTAACATGAATCCTGTTGAAGAGGTTGGAGAAATAGCTAAAGAGTATGACATTCCATACATGGTTAACGCAGCTTACACCGCTGGTGTCATGCCAGTTAACATGAAAGACTTTCAAGCCGATTTTCTCACGGTTTCCGCTCACAA
>CAYFTS010000184.1:0-18315 GCA_964346135.1 uncultured Candidatus Bathyarchaeia archaeon
TGCCAATTCGGTGCCGTATCACTTGTGGGTAACGTATCACATGTGGATCAAAAACGCTGCGTCGGATGCGGCCAGTGCGTTTTGACCTGTCCCTCTGGGGCAATGACTTTGGTGAGAAAGCCAGAAGACCAAATCACGCCAACTCCACAGAATATGCAAGAGTGGATGATGAAAAGGGCTGAGAACCGAGGCGTTTCATTACAGGAAATCCTTTGAGATAGCGTACATGCATGCATGCAAAAGCACGTATAAGAGAACGTTCGAATTTTCCTGACGATACGCCAATTGATTTATACAACCCGTACACGCTGGTTTATACTAACGTTTTAGCTGTATGCTCCAAGTGCAGAAAAAAAGCTGGAATATAATAGAGTAACTGAGTTTCACAATATCCTCCCAATTTTCCATTTTTACGTATAGTCGTCTAACCGCGCTATTTTGAAGTCTTTTCCACAGTCAGGGCATCGCAGATTTCCGTCAAAATCTTCCTTCGGTTGATACTCAATATCATAGCCACAGTGTGGACAAGCCACTACACACGGTCTGGCTGCTATCTCATTTCACCTCCATATAGAGTCAGCTCATTAGCTTTTGACCAAATACCCTTAACTTAAATTGCCACAAAAGGATAGGCTGACAACATTCATCATTTTTTACGCTCCTTTTTCGATTCTTTAATTAACTTCTTCACATCTTCTTTGCTGATTTTGTTCTTAATATAAGCGACAGAGACACCGCCTTCTTTGTAGAATTCCAAATCCTCACGAAGTTGCTTCACGTATTCAATGTCTTGCCGAAAACTCTGCAGCTCTTCTTTGAGATGTTGAATTTCTCCATTTCGCTCAGTAAGTTGCTTCTCTAGGCGCTGGATCACTTTATCAGTCTCGCTTGGCGTTAGCTCTTCTAGCCTTAAATGAGGCATAGCCTTCTCTGCATAGATTTTACGATGAAATTCAACGTCTTCTTTGGGAAAATAGTGCGCATCGCTCGATGGAATTTGTGGAGCTTTGTAGTCCGCTTTGTGTCCCATCCAAAAGTTGACGTATTCAATGCCTGCCTGACCAGCATATTTTCTGAAGTACTTCCTTAGATTGTATAATCTTAGCTCTGCAGGTTTTCCAGCTTTCCCTTTAAACTTCAGTACTCCTGTGTCTCTAAGCTTCCTAGCTAATCTGTTGAAAAGTGCAGAAAAAGACTTTGAGCTTAATCGCTGCTTCACTCCATAAGAAGCGAAGATGTAGCTGTCTTCTGTTAGATTCTTTCTTGTGCTGAAGTACGCTTTCAAAGCTTCAACGGATTCTTTGCCCATAAAGGAGAAGTAAGCGCCATAGTGTCCTTTGCTGTGTTCTTCAGGCACTTTGATGCAGCATGGAAGTATCCCTTTATCAAAATCTGGCTGTATATGCTTCAAACGCAATTCAGTTAAAGTTGAAGGTCGAAGCCCGCTCTGAGTCATCATGCAGAAAAACGCTTTATCTCTTGGTCGTGCAGCTTTAAGGATGCTGATGACCTCTTCTCTTAAGATATCACGATTATGATATGTTACTTTAATTCGAGCTTGCGGAATGTAGCCTAGCGGTAAGTCGCTGTATTTCCAAAAGCTTTTGATAGCTGTGACTCTGCTTGTTATAGTATTGCTAGCATAACCTTGCTTTTGTAGTTGACCAATTAACCCTTTAACGTAAGCTGCGTATTTTCTTCTGAACGTGCGGTCATCTGAAACTTCATACTCTTCCAAAATCTCGTTAGGCGTTTTCCCTATGTAGTCACAAAAGACTTTCAAACCAATTTTGTATTCTTTCGCCGTTGCTTCACTGTTGCTGTGGCTGTAAGCTACGCTGTTAAGCCAATTTTCAACGGGGTTAAATCGTTGCATTACTATTACCATTGTTAATAAAGGTTGAATTAATTAATAAAGGTTACTATACCGTAAAGAATTTAAATATGTTTTGATTTTTTATATTAACAAACTTAAATATGTAAATGATTGTGCCCATCAATAGATAATGAGGGAGTTAGAGCATGACTAAAGAAGAGCACCGTAAGTTAGGTTTGTTCGAAAAATATCTAACCCTCTGGATCGCCATATGCATAGTCATCGGATTGTTGTTGGGACGATTTCTTCCAGCTTTTGGTCAATATTTAGACTCTTTGAAATATGCTAATTTATCGATTCCAATTGGCGTCTGCTTGTTTTTCATGATGTACCCAACAGTCGTGGGCATAGCATTCAGTGATGTTAAGAAGGCGGTGAGAAAACCAAAACCTATGCTTCTCACCATAATTGCGAATTGGGCTATTGCTCCACCTATAATGACACTATATGCAAACCTAATCCTCCAAGGAAATCCCGATTACATTGCTGGAGTCATACTTCTGGGAATGTCCCCATGCACAGCCATGGTCATGTGGTGGATTCTGCTAGCCAAAGGAGACCTAGCTCAAGGACTAATAAACACAGCCATCAACGCGCTACTGATGCTAATTCTCTACGCACCTCAATCAGCATTTTATCTAGGCGTAAGCGGCATACCTGTTCCATGGGGTCTAATTGCTCTGAGCGTAATTGTTTTCATAGCCCTTCCAGTATCTTTAGGAGCAGTTTCTAGAAGGCTGCTAATAGGTAGAAAAGGGAAGGAGTGGTTTGACTCCACTTATCTTGAACTTGTGCGTAAAATATCCATCATTGCATTGTTGCTCACTCTAATTGTCATGTTTTCATTTCAAGGAGAAATAATTCTTAACGATCCGCTTCTTGTGGCTTATCTTGCTGCTCCAAACTTGCTCCATTATGTTACGATGATTGCCTTAACCTACTCTATTTCGTGGTTATCTAACTGGGATTATGCAACATCAATAGACACTACTCTCATCGGTTCAAGCAGCCACTTTGAAGTTGCCATTGCTGTAGCAACAACCCTTTACGGACTTAATTCAGGCGCTGCCTTAGCTACAGTAATAGGACCTCTGATGGAAGTTCCACTTATGCTTGCAATTGTGAAGTTCGGTTTAAGAACAAAACGATATTTCCCGCGAAAAATGTATGTCACAACATAACTGTAGAACCAAAAAGATTTGGGGCTATGTCAATCCTCTGGCTTTTCTCTCTTCTTTCGTCCTTTTGACAACCAGCTCAATCTGTTTCTTTGCTGTCCCCAGATAATTTCTCGGATTTAATGCATCATCAATTTCTTTCTCACTTAATGTTTCTCGCACGGTTTTATCTTTAAGAAGAATTTCCTTAAACGGTTGTTTTGTAACTCCGCTTTTCATCGCTAGGCGCCTAATGAGCTCATGAGCCTTTTGACGATCCACACCTTTCCTAGCTAGGGCTATCATAACCGCTTCCGACATGGTTCGCCCCTGCGTCAATTCCATGTTCCTCTGCATCTGTTCCTTATCCACCCACAAGTTTTTCAAAATGTTCGTCATTAAGACCAGCATGTAATCTGTGAGTATGCAGGCTTCAGGAATTATAAACCGCTCTGCAGAGGACTGCGTCAAGTCGCGCTCATGCCAAGTTGGAACGTTTTCTAGAGCCGGCACAACTAGGCTCCTCATGATTTTTGCTAGGCCAGAAACTCTCTCACATATTATTGGGTTGCGCTTGTGGGGCATTGTGGAACTGCCTACCTGTCGCTTTTGTTCAAACGGTTCGGAAGCCTCTCCTATTTCGGGTCTCTGCAACTCTCGAACTTCGGTAGCCATCTTGTCCAGTGTGGACGCTATTATGGCGAGGAGGCAAATGAGTTCTGCGTAGCGGTCTCTCTGCACTATTTGGGTGGAAATCTGCGCTGGCTTGACCCCTAATCGTTTTATCACGAGTTCTTGTATCTTTATTGCGTGGGGACCTAAGCCCGCTTGAGTTCCAACTGCTCCACTCATCTTTCCAACCAACACTCGCGGGCGGCACTCCCGTAATCGTTGAATATGTCTAGCGTTTTCTCTCATCCAAACTGCAAATTTGAAGCCAAGCGTAATAGGTAATGCATGCTGTCCATGGGTTCTGCCCATCATGGCTGTTCCTTTATGTTGCTCTGCTTTTTCCATTAGTGTCTCCTCAAGGTTGTTAAGTTTCTTTTCAATCAGATCAATAGCATTTCTAAGTTGAAGAGCCATAGCGGTATCTATGATATCAGAACTTGTTGCTCCCAGGTGAACGTAGGCTCCGCTTGGTCCGCATGCCTCAGCTAGCGCTCGAACCAACGCGGCGATGTCATGTCTAATTTCTTTTTCAATTTCCTTTACACGAGTGAGTTTAACATGTTTAACTGACGCTGTTTTCACGATTTTTTCAGCGTCCTTCCGTGGAATGTTCCCCACTTCTCCATGCGCCCAAGCCAAGGCAGCCTCCACATCCAGCATCTTCTGAAGTTTGTTCTCTTCATCGAAAACTCGCCGCATCTCTTGGGTTCCGTAGCGACCGATATCAATTGGAAGAATGGGCAATAACCTTCTCCTCCATGGTGATATAACGTTACCCTAGAGATTATCTTTTAGTCTTAAAAAATCATTTCATAAAAACCAGCTATGAACTACACGCTTAGCGCATGCAAAAATGCTTAAATGAATCTTGATTTCCATTGAAAATGAGGGCTTCTCATGGAAAAAATTGACCTCTTGGAAAGACTTCGGAAAAAAGAGATCAATGCAGAAGATACAGCAAAAAATGTGATAGAAAACCCAGGTTTGCTTCCTGAAATCTTCAATGGAATATCCTCGGAAAACTCCAGAATAAAATTCAAGTCTGCAAAAATACTAAGGGTTATAAGCGAAAAAAATCCCGAAATATTATATCCTAAGATGGATTTTTTTATAAACCTCCTTGATAGTGAAAATAAAATCCTTAAATGGAACGCGATGGATGTTATCGGAAATCTAACTTCAATTGATTCAAAAAATAAGTTTGATAAAATCTTCAAAAAATACTACAGTTTTCTTTCAGCTGACAGTATGATTACTGTTGCCCATGTTGTCGATAATTCGGGAAAGATTGCGAAAGCAAGACCACAGCTCACTCAGAAAATTACCAGTGAGCTTTTAAAGATAGAAAAAATTCCTACAAAACCACCTCTCACTCAAGAATGTAAGAACATTTTACTGGGAAAAGCCATTCTAGCTTTTGATATATACTTTGACCAAATTGAGAATAAAGACAATGTAATTTCATTTATAAAAAGACAAAAAAATAACACTCGAAAAGCGACAAAGATAAAAGCAGAAAAATTCTTGAAAAAAATAGAATAAAAAAAGGTACAGACCCGAAAATACTAAGAAAACTCAGTGCACACGCATTTAACATTCTTTGTTAAAGAAAACACTAAAACAAATAACCTCTCTTCTAAAACATACTATCGTTAGCTGTTCTTACAGTGGAGATTAAAACCAATGGGCGCAATGGCAGTTGCTGTAGATAAGACTGGAGAAAACGTTGTTCCTAAAGTAGTTCTCATGCTTAAGGAGTTGACTCATCGAGGAGCAGACGCCCACGGCGTTGCTACACAAAACTCGGTGATAGTGACTAAAACAATCGGAAAAATATCAATTGAAAGCATAAGCTCAAGCGTTGCCTTAGGTCACAACTTATCCCACATCGTTTCAAAGGACCATCCACAGCCAGTTCTGGGCGACGGCTTTGCGCTTGTATTTGAGGGCAGACTGCTTACCTCCCCCAACCTGTCCGAGGTTGACCAAGTTTTGAAGAGATTTAAGGATAATTTTTGGAAAAATGCTGAAGACATCCTTACGAAACTTGATGGTTCATATGTGTTTGCCGTCGCACAGTCCAACAAAGCGATTGTCGGTCGAGACAGTTTAGGAGCAAAACCGCTCTACTACGGTGAAAATGAAACAGTCTGCGCCGTAGCGTCTGAACGCAAAGCTCTGTGGACGCTTGGAATAAAAAACGTAAAATCATTTCCGCCTGGAAACTTGGCGACGGTGAACGCTCACGGCTTTGTCTTCCATCCAATAAAAACTGTAACTCAACCGCCCATCGAACATATGGAACTGGAGATGGCGGCAAAACACCTTCAAGAACTCTTGTTGGAATCCACGAAAGAGAGAGTTTCGAATCTTGAAAACGTGGCGGTAGCATTCTCAGGCGGCTTAGACAGCAGCGTTATTGCAGCGTTGGCTAAAACTTGCAGAACAGAAGTTCACCTAGTCTCGGTAGGATTAAAAGGTCAGCCAGAGATTTCACACGTGAAAGCTGCAGCTAAAGCTTTGAGGCTGCCTCTTCACCTCCAAACATACATGTTAAATGACGTTAAGCGCATCTTATCAAAGGTTTTGTGGCTGATTGAGGAACCAAACGCGGTAAAGGCTAATATTGCCATCCCCTTTTATTGGACAGCGGAAGTTGCATCAAAATTGGGATGTAAGGTTCTGTTGGCTGGACAGGGAAGCGACGAGCTTTTCGGAGGTTACCAAAGATATCTCAGAATTTACTCACAATCGGGCACTGCTGCGGTTCGAGATGCCATGTACCGAGATGTGGCTCTAACGTACGAAGTAAATCTTCAGAGAGACAATCAAGTATGTTCTTTCCACGGGGTGGAGCTGCGGCTTCCATTTCTAGATCGTGAAGTGGTGTGTTTTTCTTTGAGTTTACCCGTAAGCCTGAAAATTGAGTGCGCTGAAAATTCTTTGAGAAAGAAGGTGTTGCGGCGAGTCGCTCAAAACCTCAGCATATCTCCATTCATTATGAATAGGCCCAAGAGAGCCATTCAATACGAAACTGGTGTGGATAAGGCTCTTCGAAAATTGGCGAGAGAAGAAGGCTTAAGCCTACAAGAGTATGTTAAAAAAGGTTTCCGAAAAGTATACCCAAATGAGGTAGCGTAAATGAAAAAAACAGCTATCATATACACTCCGAAATATTTACGCCACAACACTGGACCCGACCATCCTGAATCATCTGACCGCCTAAGAACAATTATGGAAGAACTGAAGGAAAGCGGTCTCCTCGAATCTGGAAAATGCACGCTTATTGAACCTAAGCTTGCCAACGTCAAAGACGTGGAACTTGTCCATCAGTCGGACTACATTCAACTTGTTGAACGGTTCTGTTTAGCTGGTGGAGGTCTCCTCGACCTCGGTGATACGGTAGTTTCTCCTGAAAGCTATGAAACAGCACTTTATGCGGTTGGAGGGCTAATTAAGGCAGCTGACGTCGTCATAAATGGAGAGTTTCAAAACGCCTTTGCTTTAGTTCGTCCTCCAGGACATCACGCTGGCCCTTCGTACGACATGGGTTTCTGCATATTCAACAATGTTGCTGTGGCCGCTACCCATCTTCTTCGCGATTTCCATCTTGAGCGCATTTTGATTTTGGATGTGGACGCTCATCATGGAAATGGAACTCAAGAAATTTTCTATGACACTGACAAAGTTCTGTACATTGGCTTGCATCAAGACCCTAGGGGTTTTCCTGGAACAGGTTTCATAGACGAAGTGGGCGATGGAGATGGTTTAGGATATACTGTGAATATTCCGTTTCCCTTTCAAACTGATGATAAGGCTTATCTAAAAGCTTTCAATCAGATTGCAATTCCGATTATGCGGCAGTACAAGCCACAGTTCATCCTAGTTTCCACCGGTTTTGACGGGCATTACACGGACCCAGTTGCGAGTCTTTCCCTCTCCGCCTCTACGTACCTAAAAATTTTTGCAGACGTTCTGAACTTAGCTTCTCGATTTTGTGCGGGAAAGCTTGTAGCAGTTTTAGAGGGAGGTTACAGTCTTAGCTTTATTGGAAAAATAGCGACTGCAGTGATTGGAAAGATGGCTGATGTTTCTTATCTAATTCAAGATAAACATCCCGTTGCTGTCCCTGAAGTGTGGAACCAAGTTGAAAAAACTATAGTGGCGGCTAAGCGTGTGCATTCTAAATTTTGGGATTTATAGTTTATATGTCAAAGAGAAAATAGGAGTCAGAACTAATCAATAATCTCGATGGCGTTGTTGGGACACTGCACTTCGCACGCTAGGCAAACAAGACATTCGTCAAGATATGTGACAACCGATTTTTCATCTTTAATTTCAAGGACCTCTACGGGACATATATCCACGCATGTTCCACATCCATCGCACTTTTCGTTGTCGATTTTGATTTCTACCATCGATTGTTGTCCTTCTTTTTGAATTCTAGTGGAAGTGAACCATTAACGATAAAAACGTTTTCATGCATGAAATTTCATTTTCGATTCTTTTTAGAAAAAACTAACAGATAATGATACATTAGGTTTTGTGACTCCAAAGTGGTGAACCCTTTTTTCTCGAAGAGCTTTGTTGCTTGCTTTTTCGAGATCCGTATAGCAACTGGTGGTCCAAAACCGGTATTTTCTTTCTTAAAATCAACTATCAGCGCCTTTCCACCTCTTTTGAGCACCTTTCTCATTTCCTCAATCATTCTCTCTTTGTCATCGAACTCATGAAGCGTGTTCATCGATACTAAGAGATGAACGCTTTCATTTTCAAGTGGAATCTCATTTTTCTTCGATAGTAGAAGCTCAATGTTTTTTATTTTCAACTTTTGAATTTTTTGTTCAAGAAAATCAAGCATCTTTTTTTGGACATCGATACCGTAGACTTTCTTAACTTTTTGGGAGAGCGGCACGGTGAAAAAACCACTACCGCAGCCCAAATCAGCTACGACAAAGTCGGACTTAATTTCCACCGTTCCCAGAATTTCTTCGGGATTTTGCCAGGTCTTTCTCTCTTCCATTTCCAGAACATCTATATTCTTCGGGTCGAAAACGTGAGGTTGACTCATATCGTTATTCTCATATTTTTGATTTATGACCTGTCTATTTTCTGTTTCTGTAAACGTCCACTCGGTCGGTTTTGCATTAGCAACATATCGCGCGCTAATATGGACTGGTTGGTCTACGGGAAGGATTACTTTCAATTTTCTAATCTTTTGAGCACTTTTATCGCTTCGTCGATGTGCTTTTGAGGTTGAAATTGTGATGAGAATATATGTCTGATTATTCCTTCTTTGTCTATTATGTAGGTTACTCTCCCTGGGAGAACGCCCAATGTTGAGGGAACGCCGTACAGCTTTCTAACTTTCTTGTCTTTATCACTCAGCAAGATGAATGGTAAGCTGTGCTTGCTGGCGAATGATTTATGCGATTCTACATCATCCGAACTTACTCCTATGACCTCTGCACCCAATTCCTTGAAGATTTCGTAGCTGTCTCTAAAACTGCATGCTTGCCTTGTGCATCCCCGAGATTCATCCTTGGGATAGAAGTAGAGGACGATGTTCTTCTTTCCGAAAAACTTCGAAAGAGTGATGTTTCCCCCGAATTGTGATGGAAGTGTAAAGTTCGGAGCACTATCGCCAACCTTGACTTTTACCACAATCATCACCGAAAACATGATTGAAAAAATAAAAGACAGGGGTTTGCAGAAAATGTGTTCACCTCATACTGAAAAATGTTTTTGTGTTTTCAGCGGATTTCTTCTCGAAGTCTTAGGAGAACGCCGTCGATTGTTGTTTTCGCTCCGTCTCTTCGGCTATTGTACTCGTTAAGAAGTCTGCGGTAGGATGCTTTGGAGATTTCTCCCTGTCGATATCGAGTTTCTAACCTTCTGATGTCCGTTTCTGCTCCCATCAACCTGGTTTCAGCAACTTCAATCTGTCTCATCATGTCAGCGTATCTTGGACTCGCTGTGCTCATTTTTTCTCGAAGACTAGCTAGGTCTCGGGACGTCACAGAAATGCGATTTTCAAGAGTCCTTTTACGCACTCTATATTGTCTTCTAGATATCTTTCCCTTCAATGCCTGCTTTTCTATTGACTCAAGTTCTTGGAGTCTCCTCGTTTTCTTTTCATAAATATTAACAAATCTTCGGATGTCTTTTGGAGGAACGGGAATAGTGGGAATACGAGGGACTCTAGGAGCACGCCAAAACAGTGCTATGGCAGCTACAACAGCGGCTAATACTCCCATCCATAGTGTGGGGCGGAAAGATGCCCAAAACACGAGTTGCCTGTATGTTAAGTCAAACTTCAGGTCGTGGAAAGGCGTAGCGTTAAGAAAGACAAAGGTTGCAACTTCTTGAAAAGCGTTTTTTTGAACACTATCTGGATTCATCGACGAGCTTTGAAGCTCAGCGCCCTCAGGAAGTGTTACAGCCACCGTTAACTTCCGTATAGTCCAGTTGAAAGATTCAATGGAGTTGAAAGTTAATGTAAAGTCGTGCCAACCGTGTTTTTCAATGTAGTTTTCCGGGGGAAGCTGGTAAGCCACTGTGAATGTTGCTGTCTCATTTTCATTCAAAGCATTTCTGAGGAGTATAGTTACGCCATTCTCTGTTGGTGACCATGGTCTGTCGCCTGAAGCATCTCGGACGGAGCGAGAGTAAGCACCTTGGGGCAATTGTACCTGTAACTCAGAAAGAGTTTCCGTTCCTTTGTTGGTTACTTGATATGAGTCTGCTAGGAAAAGGTTTCCCCACTGATCTGGCATTAGCTGCCGCTCTATTTTGTTCACCTCAATTATGGTGAAGTCATCTGAGCTGAACACTAACCAAGCCGACTCTCTCGTAAAGTTCTCAAGAGGGCTTCTAGTATGGTTCAAAATCTTAACGGAATCAATTGTGGTGCTGTTGAAAGTATGAGAGCTGCCTTGGTAATTAGCTGTGTTTGGGAGAGTAACCATCACGTTGCATGTGGTGACATCTTGGACTAGACTAGGGTACATAGGAAAACTGGTGATGTTGAAAAGGGTTGTACTATATTGATCTTGAGAAACAAGGTTTGAGAAGACAAAGCTCACCGTAAATTCATATGACTTATTTTCGCTTACGCCCACAGTTCTGTCAAAATTTACGTTTACTCCGTAAAAACCTATTCTCCTTGATCCAACGTTAAGAACCACAGTGTGTTGTATGTCAGGGTTCGAGGTTTCATAGGCAAAGCTGTAGTCGAGGTTAGAGCCGTACTGGAATGGGAATCCCATGGAAAAATTTTGCAGCGATATTACACCTTCGCCTATCGCAGATAATCTGACTGTGTCGTTAATGACAACCAGTCCTCCTTTTCGAACTTCTATCGCATGATCTACTTTGCTGACCTGCAGATTTGCAGAAGTTGAGGGTGAAGCGCTGGTAGGAGGAAGAGCAAGCGTTAAAAGGAGAGGAAGAGATGACATGAACAGAAGCAATAAGAACAATGCTTTCTTCAAATATGACACCACGCAATCAATGAGGCTTTATTATTTTGTTTTGCGTATTTATTTTCGATCATCCCTTATTTACTTTTAGAGATTCAAAGCATGAACGTCACGTTTGTCAAATTTAACGGTTGCCTTAAACTTATGTCTTTGTATTATAAATCTGGTTTTTTGTGTAATTTTATATTATTTATCTAAAACTTAAGCAATTTTTCTCTGTCTAACGCGTTTTGGTCTTCAAATAACGGATGCATTGAGAAGCGTGCATAATCATAAGTGAAAATGCGTTCTCCTGCTTCTCATTCAAATGTTATAAAAGCTTTGACCAGCCTCTTAGAGTTTAGGGATGGTTCATGAAAAAATTCATGTGAAAAAAATGAAAGTCTAAGAGGACATTAAGGTTAATCAATTAACGGGAGAAAAAAAGTTAGTCATGAAAAAGACACAAGTTGTAATTTTGGGCGCAGGATACGGCGGGCTATATACAGCTCTAAAGCTGGAACATTTATTGAAAAACAGGAAAGACTGTGAAATATTACTTATGGACCAAAACGATTACCATCAATTAAAAACCGAACTTTACGAAGTAGCAGCAGAGAGAAAAACATTTGAGGACATAACTATTCCTCTTCAAACCCTCCTTAAACATGAGAGAACTAATTTCATGCGTGCAGAAGTAACCCACATAGATTTTGTCCATAAAACTGTAACTACCATTCAAGGGAAGGTTAAATATGACAAACTTGTCATCGCTCTAGGCAGTGAAACAGAATTTTTCGGAATCCCCGGATTAAAGGAACATGCTTTCACATTAGTGACACTTGACGATGCTGAACGCATTAGAAATCATATTCGAAAAATGTTTATGCAATCTACGAGTAAACTGGATGAAAAAGCTAGGCAAGCAATGCTTACTTTCGTTGTTGGCGGTGGAGGCTTTACAGGTGTTGAGTTAGCAACAGAACTAGCTGATTACGTAGCAAAGCTTGCTAAAGAAGCAGATACAGGTAAAGACAAGCCTCGTCTCATTCTTGTAGAAGCGAGAGGCAACATCCTCCCCGGTTTTGATGTTAAACTAGTAAACCGCGCCTTTCAAGCTTTAACATCAAGAAACATAAGATTGATGCTCAAAACGTCCGTAATAGCATTCGACGGCCATACTATTCAGCTCAAAACCAAGGATAAAATTCAAACAAACACCCTAATTTGGACAGGAGGAGTGCGAGCCAACGCGCTAGTGACAAAATCTAAGCTGAAGTACGGACCACGAGGCAGGATTATCGTAAATCCCTTCTTAGAGTCTGTCAATTACGCAGGAGTCTACTTGGTCGGCGACAGCTCGTTAGTTTTAGACCCAACTACCGGTAAGCCAATAGCTCCCACAGCGCAACTGGCCTTACAACAAGCTGAAACCGTTGCCTTCAACATTTATGCCGAAGTGGCGGGGAAAAGTAGAGAAAGGTTCACTCCTAAAATTGTGGGTCAATTCGTTTCCTTGGGTAGACACGAAGCCGTTGGTTGGATTTGGAAGTTTAGAGTTTCCGGTTTTTTAGCTTGGTTTTTGAAGCGACTCAGCGTCTTGAGGTATCTCTACTCTATTGGAGGCTTAAAACTGATGATAGGCAAACTTTTGCAGTTGCTGTTTTAGGTGAAAGATATTTATGAAAGCAAATCAAAATTTTAGTTGAGAAGGTAACCCAATGGCGAAGACTGCAACTTTGTTCAAACAATGTCCCTTATGTGGTGAAGGAACAATAAACATTGTTACGAGAAAAATCGTTGTCTTTTCCAGACCAGAAATTCAAGCCTGCCCCGTATGCTCAGCCGAGTTTGCCGCAAAAGGTGAAGATACCTATCAGCTTTTGTATTGTGAACCCTGCAAAGTCGTTGGCAGAAAGGCACATGGTCACTATGGCTGTCAAGAACGCATATACCGTGGATGCTATTTAGGCGTAACTTTGCATAAAACTGAATGGAAAAAAATCGCCAATGGAGGAGAAGCTGAATTTTTTGAAAAATTCCTAGAAATGAGCCAAAAATTTCTTCAGGGACTGTTACCAACCTATCCGAGCGATGTTGTATCTTTCCCCTTAGAAAAAGGAGAAGTGATTCATTATGTGTCTTCTCCAGTTTACATGGATGAAATGCAACCTTCACACGGAGAACTGGCTGATAGAGGTGAACTCATCTTAACTAATAAGCGAATAATATATGCATGTGAACTGGAAACAATTGTTATCCCTATTGAGAAGGTTGAACAAGTTGAAGAAACCCCGCCAGGCTTTCTCATTAAGAAAAAGGATTCTTATGAACCCCTATATTTTTTCCCACCTCCCTACGATCCAGTCTTTGCAGCGGTTAAAGGCGTTATCCGCAATTTTGGAAAGAGCCGATAGGTTAACAGATCGATCTGACAGCAATTGCTCTCTAGAGTATTTAGTATCAGCTAGAAAACCTCAATCATCAATAAATACGAGGATGAGACATCTTAGTTTTTCATTAAATCATTTAACTAAATAATCTTCTGAACCACATTAATGCCATTCAATGTCATGTGATAAAGGAAGAAGAGGTGAATGAAATCTCCCGGATGGGGGAGGATACTCAGGTCTTTAGCCTGCCTTACAGATATGTCGTAGGTATCTACGCAATTGGCAGGTAAGATGACTCGTTGATGCCTTAGGTTATAGGCATTAGCCCTAAGCCTAAGATGCATGGCCAAGTTATATACACACAGATCAGTGCAGTTTCCCACCACTATTAAATCTCGAAGCTCCTGGTTTTCCTCCAGCCAAGGGTTCATTCTAGTATTGAGGGCAGGATGCAAAGAGTTTTTAAAAAAAATCATAAACTTATCTGAAAAATCGAGGTTCGCTATCTCAGGAACGGTTTCCGACTCCTTTGTGTCCTTCACGCAGTGATTTGGCCACGCCTCAAATTCAGGGGCAGCTGGATCATGGGCGTCCTGAACAAGAACAAATTTGGTGATGTCCAATTCATTGGCTTTCTTAAATAAGCCCACTATTGGTGGTATCAATTTTCTTATCCTTTCACTCGCTAGGTTTCCCTGCGAACAGAATCCTATTATCATATCCGCTGAAAAAATTGCGGCTTTTGTTGGGTCTTGAATCTCCTTTTTCAAATTGAAGGGTTTTAGTTTCTCATGAAAATCTAATAAAAATTCAAAGAAACCCTCATTTTTCTTAACTAAATTATCTGCATTCGTCTCAGACACCATTCAGCTTCTGTTGTAAACAACAGTTCATATATTTTGCGCGCGCTTTGGCTTAATACAACAATAGTGGGACCTTGTTTGCTTCTGCAGTTATTTGTAGAGCACTATTTAGTTCCCTAAAGTATTTGAGTACGGTTATACCTCTTTCCGTGATAGCGTAAACAACTCTTGTTTTGTTTCTTTTCTTGTGCAAAGTTTGTTCTTCAACGAGGCTCTGCTGGGCTAAAAAATCCAAGTATTGTTTTAGAACACTACAGTTTACGTTAGCCTTATACATTATATGAGTTAGCTTTAACGGTCCATGACGAGCCAGAACTTTCAGGATATCAACATACATTTCCAACTTTGACCTTCGCATATTATCATACCACTCCTATGATGCGTGTAGTTTTGAACGCATATTGATTAGCCAGATGAGACGTGTATATTCTTCAATTGTCTGTTCTTTTCGTTTTTTCTTTGAGTTAATTAGTTGTCTCAAATGAAAGGCACGGAGTTTCATTTGATTAATGTTCAAAAATCATCCTTCCTACTCAGTGCGAGTGCGTAGGTAATTCCCACAATTTTACCTAAAAGGCTTGTTAAGTATTAAAGATATACCGATCTAATATGCTCGTTGATATCTTACAAGCTGTTATCGAATGAAAGTGTTGCTGAAACAAAAATTTAACAGTGAAAAGAGAGTGAAAATTGCTTTAAAAACGTAAAATCAATGGCAACCAAAAATTTGTGTGCACACTTTTCTAATCTGACATGCGTATACAATATCTACAGCCGTCCTGTAAAACAAAAAAAGAGAAAAACATGGAAAATTTCTCAGAACACACTAATAGTATTATGGTGAAAGCATGTTCTGGTGTCTATGCTGATGCTCATACTGGTACTGCCAGTTTATTGTTCCTACATTTGTTTGGTTTGTAGCGCACTCTTGTAGCTGGAGGCGAACCTGTGTTTGATTTTGGTCTCGCTCGCAGTCGTAGACGCAGTCACGTGCGCAGTCTCTGTCTCGGGTTCTGTCAATCTCTCTGTCACCCGTCTGGTTAGTTGTGCCGCTCATATACGCTAATGTTGGTGCCACATACATGGCGGATGCGACGAAAGCCAGCACCAGCGTAACTATCATACCAGCTTTTATTTTTCCATTCATCTATTTTTCACCTCCGTTATTTTGCTTACAAGAAATAATTGTTTTCGTTCAGTTTAGATGTTGAGTGTAACAAAACGTTTCAAATTTTGAAACAGCTTATAAGGAGTGTTTCATCTTTAGATTCTTTGAGTGAAACATGCGCTTCCGCACTTTGATTTCTATTCTAGGGGTCACGGTTATAGTTAGCATTCTTGGCCTGTTCTTTTTTGGATTTGACGGTGGTTTTGGTGGAAGGGGTCATGGCATGGGTATGGAGATTCCGCAGTCTTTCTGGCTTATTTTGTTTGTCTTGCCGCTTGTTGTTGCGGGAGCTGTGTTGGGATACGCTCTGATTTTCCCAGAGCTTAGTGAGGAAAAACCCAAGTCTTCTTCAGTGTCAGTAGTTGAGAAGAGAGAGTCTGCTTTTGATGCAGTTTTGCGAGTTTTAAGCGCTGATGAGAGAAAGGTGATCGAGATTTTGGTTGCTGAGGAGGGAACTATGTTGCAAAAAGATATTCGATGGAAGACTGGTCTTTCGCGGGTGAAGACGCACCGGATACTTTTTAGGTTAGCCAAGAGAGGAATTGTTTCAGCTGAGAAATATTATAACACAAACAAGATTGAATTGGCAGATTGGCTTAGGAAAGAAAAGAAAAAGCCTTAGGGGCGCATGTACAGGAGCGCCATAATTTAATAAGTACCGCGTGCGTTTTGAAAAAATCAAATTTGGCTTTCTTACGTTTACTTCTTTGTATCAGAACGCTTTAGATAGTAGTCATCTTCTTTTTTTGGTCCAAAACTCCTTACGCCCTTCTCCTTGAGTTGTTTCCTAAGCTTCTGAGCGTACTCGCGGCTGATTTCTTCTCTCTTTTCCATATAATCGATGATTTCTTTTGCTTGCTGCTCATTATCACATCGTCGGATAAAATCTATGACATCTGGCATATACCCAGTGAACTTCTCTGAAGAAGCTTTCTCTGCTGTTTGGACATCTGATCGAACCGAGGTTATCGCGACTCCATGTTCCTTAATCTCCATTTCTTTGGCTAAGTGCGGAAACATCTTTTTGAACCGTTTCTTGTTGACTTCCATTTCGACCTCACCTTTGAACAATTGCCTCTCTTCGTGCATGCTTATTTTCTTCAATGAGAAAACGTCTATTTAAGCCCATGTGAATATGATCCCAAGACAGAAACTCACCTATCTCTTTTTTTCGCGTATACTTCTCCAATGAGACGTTAAATTCTTTTAATGCCCTTCGCCAGGCCCCTAAACTTCCACCATATCGAGTAGCAAGCTCAACAACTCTTCCAACTTCTCGATCGCCCAGAGAAAGGAATGCTTGAATTTGGGCGCGGCGAGGGTCTAAGCTACTCGTTCTGAACCTGCGGTCTTCCTTGAGTTGCGCCTTCAGTGATCGGAGACATTTTCGAATGTAAGGAATGGATGCAAACGCCTCCCATTGAAAGGGTGTGTGAGGCTTAGGTATCAAAGGATTCACGCTCAAATGCACTGACTGAGAACCATATCCTAAATCAGCAATGCGTTTTGACAACTTAGCAATAGCTTCAACATCCTCTTGTGTCTCTCCGGGCAAGCCGATTACAAAGTATAGTTTTAAGCGCTTAACTCCATGTTTCAAGAGGGTTCTAGCCGCTTCAACTATTTGTTCATCATCCATGGTTTTGTTAATGATGTTGCGCATACGTGGGGTTGATCCGTCGGGGGCTAAGGATATTCTTCGTTGTTTTCCTTTGGCCAGAAGTTTTGCCAATCGTTGGGTGACTGCCTCCGGGCGTATTGAAGGAATAGAAATCTCTAGTCCGCGTGAGACAATTGATTCACAGATTTCTTCAAGTTTGGAGTGGTCGGATAAACCAGTTCCGATTAGTGAGACCTTCTTCACTGGTGTGTAACGTATGCCCTCGTCCAGTATCTCTTCGATCTTAGCTAGATTTCTCTCCCGTTTGGGACGTCCAATGTATCCGATGAGGCAGAAGCGGCAGCATCGGTTGCATCCTCGAACAGCCTCTATTACGAAGGTTTTTCCGAATATGGGCATGTATGGACTTTTTTGATCAACAAGGGGAACTTGTTGTGCAGTTGGGCATGGAGCCTTATTGAGGTCTTTTACCCATACACGATTTACGGGATTCGAAATGGCGGGAACGTACACGCCTTTCAAATCAGCGAAATCTTCAACATGCTTCGTCGGCTCATCAAACTCTTTAATGCGGTCGATTAGAGGATCTAGAATGACTTCACCCTCGCCTATGGCGAACAAGTCAATATAGTTGGCTAGAGGCTCAGGGTTTTCAGTTGCGCATGGCCCACCAGCAATAATCAGAGGGTTCTCTCGAGTTCGATGTTTTATCCTAAGCGGTACACCAGACTTCAACAACATACGCATAACATTAACGTAGTCCTGTTCATATTGCAGAGTAAACGCGACTACATCAAAGTCTTTGAGAGACCTGTTTGATTCGAGGCTTCGGAGAGGTTCATTTCGGGTGGGAATGAAAAGTCTTTCACAAGCTATGTCGTCTCGTGCATTCAATAGTGCATACAGCAATCGCATGGTCATTCCGGTCATGCCGCTTCGATAAACATTGGGATAGCAGAGTGCAACCTTCAGGTCTACGTTTCTCCAGTCTTTTTTAATAACGTTGAGTTCGGGAATGAGAGGCATTAAGAGTCACAAGAAGCATTTGTGTTATTTACCAAAAATAATTTGCTGACAACAAATTCTCCATTAATAATTTAAGGAT
>CAYFTS010000185.1:0-29057 GCA_964346135.1 uncultured Candidatus Bathyarchaeia archaeon
GCGGGTTATTATTCGGTTCTCGCAAACGTAAACGACGTAGTGGCGAAAGGAGCCCAACCAGTAGGCTTTGTCAACATAATCTCTTCAAATTCAGCTGAAGTGCGACGGAAGGTGGCAGAGGGAATACAGAATGGCTTAAAGAAATACAAATTGAAACTGTTGAAGGGACACACACATCCAGACACCTCCTACAGTGCTGTGGATGCTATGGTTATAGGCATGGCAAAAAGCGTTCTCTCTAGCACCACCGCAAAAGTAAATGACTCCCTCGTTATGGCTGTTGACTTGGATGGAAAATTTGGTTCTAAAGGCTGGTTGAAAACTTTCGACTCAACAACTATGAAGCTCAGTCGAGAGGTTTTAGATCGCTTAGGTTCTATGATTGAACTGGCTGAAAGAAGGTTAGCAAACGCTGCCAGAGACGTCAGTGGATCCGGAATCACTGGGGCAATCGCAATGCTCTGTGAGTCCAGTCAAGTTGGTGCAGAAGTGAATGTTGAAAGTATACCAAAACCTCAAAGCGTTGAAATAAAGGATTGGTTAACTACTTATCCCGGTATGGGCTTCATCATTTCAACAAAACAGCCGGCAGAATGCTTGTCGCTATTCAGAAAACATAAGTTGGTAGCTGAAACTATTGGAGAAATCACGGTTGACAAGAGAATGTGGCTTGCCTATGTAGGGGAGAAGGCGCTATTTTTCGATTTGAAAAATGAATCCGTTTTCGGAGTAACTCGTTCAGGATAAAACGAGAACTTGTTGAAAACAAACTTGCAATGTTCGTCCTTTACTAGCGCACTTCTCTTGAAACCTAGGAAGTTTTTACGACTTTCATTTCATCTTTCTTGTAGGTTAGTAAATTAGGGAACAGTGTTCTCACTCGAGAAACCACTTCGAGTTCATAGGCGCCGGTGTTGAGCAGAAAGAGGCTGGTTATTTTTTCTGAAGACAGCATGTCCAATGCGTGACGTAGAAAGGTGAAAGTTTTCTCTTGCCCAATTGAGGTTAGTTGTTCTGAGAGGATGTCGAAGACAAAACAGACATTTGCATCGTGATAGGTTTCCAGTACCTTGTTAAGAGTGTCTAGGACTAGAGGCGTGTTTTTGGCGGGTAAGAGCACTTCGTTTTCAGAGGTTGATTTTGGAGTGGACGTTGATATTGACGTTAGGAAAAATTTGATTGTTGGCTGATTAGCTAGATATGTGTGGATAGGGCTTGTACTGGAGGTAAAAACGAAGAAAGGTTCAACGTTAGCCATGCTCTCTTTCGCTAAGCGGTCAACAACTTTCTCGTAGTCCGAAACCGGATAAAATTCCAGCAGAATCCTGCGACCAACCAACCGTTTATGATTCAAGTTTATTGACTTCGAGAACATGGTTATATTCTCAAGGAGGTCGATGTGTCTCGCTGCCACCATAGACCCTTTGCCGAAGGCTTTCAAGAGTTCATTAACTTCTTTCTCTGTCATGTGTCCTGTATTGATGGCGGTGATTCCCATAACGAAAGGAATATACACTACCCCCACCGCTTCTTCAGACGTTATCCATTCCGAACTCGGGTCGTTCCATCTGGGGTCCAACCAATAATCTGTGACGAATTTTTGCCATTGTCCATTGATAAAAGAGAAGTCGCCGACATCTTCGATGTCTCTTATGTGTTTGTATCCTTTTCCCATTGCCTCAGCCCACCACTTTAAACCCTGAATAACTGTCCTATCATAGTCCAATTTGTCATTCGGCATCAAGTATTTCTTTATGCCCACTAGAGTTAAAGCGCCATCTTTTTCCACGTCAATTTCGTGTTCTTTAAGCTTAGTCCTAACGATTTCGCTTTCCTCGTCTGGGTAGGCATACCAGACTGCGTCGCCATTTTCAAGACCCTCGCGGATAAATGCTGAAAAGACTCTAATTTTGTTCGCTACTGATTAGTACGTTAAAATAACTTGCTCTCTTTCCCCAAGGTCAAGAACAGGAGCAACCTTCAAAACATCAGATGGAATGGAACGTTTCCACTTCTGTCTTAGAGAGTCTATAATGGATGATTTAGGCATTGCAATATCCTTCATTTAGCCATAATTTCTTCCGATATTTGATGTTTCTGAATTTAGAATATACATTCCAGCAAAAGATTCACGCGCTTTCTCTGCCATCACTTAATCACTTGATGTAAGTGCGCTCTCCTATTTTTCCTTCTTCAAAAAACTTTGCTGAGCCGCAGCTACGTATTTAGCGAACACTAAGTCCTTATGTTCAGGATATTCAACAACTCCCCCAACTTTTTCATAAAGTCGTTGAATTATCAGAATCTCAATAGGTTTAGCTCCGAGTCCAAAGATTTTTTCAAGTGCATCAGCGAACTCTTCAATTTTATAAGGAATGTCTCCTCTGTTAATATTAAAAGTATTTTCCAAGTGAAAATAAATCGCATTCTTCGCAGAATCCCCCAGCGAAGACAACCCCTCCTCTACTGCTTCCAGCAGAAGCTTTTCGAAACCGCGTTTGCTCAAAGCTTATCCCTCCGCACACGCGCACTTAAAAGAACTATATCGATATTGAAGTTAATTATGTACTTAATTTTACTTTTAACATTTTATTCTTTTTCCGAACTAATTTCTGAATAAAACTTTCCTAACCTTACAAAATCGTGTATTTTAAATAGTTTAAGACGAATAGTTTCTGACTCAACGGAGAAATCAGCTATGGATCCGTCGGAACGTAGAGTTATTGGTTCCCTCCTGTTACTCTCAAGCCTAACCTTTCTCACCATAGGATTGTACACTGAACAACTAGGATTCGTTCTACAAATCGTGAAAAAAATATTTGAAGTAGCGGTTGCGGGACTGCCGTAACTAGCCTTTTCGTTTATTGCGCGCGCCATTTAAATAGTAACGCTGTCAATAGCCTGCTACATGCAAGGGGAGTGCTGGCATGGAACTTCCTGAGTTAACTATTCTTTGCCGTCAGATGAGAAAAGAGATTGTAGGAAAACGCGTTTCTGAACTTGAAGTAGCTAACTCTAAATGTTTGAATATGCCCTTTGGACAGTTCCAGAAAACGGTTGTTGGAAAAACCATCAAGTCAGTTGAGAGCAGAGGTAAGTGGCTTTTCATCAAACTTGACTCACACCTACTTCTATTTAATCCAGGTATGGGCGCTAACGTCATACACTTCAAACCAGACGACAAACTGCCTGAAAAATATCAAATAAAATTCACTTTAGACGACGGAACGGGCTTCACTATCCGCGTCTGGTGGTTCTGCTATCTGCACCTCATGCCAGAAAAAAAGCTTGGCGAACACAAGTTAACCGCTAAACTAGGTATAACACCGCTTGACGATAGATTCACGTTGGATTATTTCAAGCGATTACTTAGCAAAAAACGGGGCAACATCAAAAGTTTTCTGCTTGACCAAAAGAACATAGCAGGTATCGGCAACGTATACGTGCAAGACATACTTTTCAATGCAAAACTACACCCCAAAAGAAAAATACCATCACTCACCAACATGGAAATCAATTTCCTTCACAAATCTATCAAATCAGTGTTAAACGAAAGCATTGAACTAGGCGGCTTAACCTATGAGAAAGATTTTTACGGACACAATGGTGGCTATTGCGCAAAACAATTCAAAATCGCCTACAAGCCCGGCAAGCCTTGCCCAACGTGCCAAACAGTTATACAGAAAATCAAGACGGGTTCAACCAGTAGCTTCATTTGCCCAAACTGTCAACCACTAAACGAGTAACGCGACTTTCTTGTTAAATGTGTACGTGCGTGCAATCCTCTCTTTCTGTTGCATTATCTATGTTAGGGGGTAGGCACGAAGAGTGTAGAAGTTTAAAGTCTGTGGAATGAGTTTCGAACCTTTTTACAGCATAAGTTACCTCTTGCAGCCTCTTCTTTTTTTTGGACAAAAATTATTGAACATAAATGTGTCAGAATCAAACGAATTAAATATGTCAAAAACAGTCACTGTTTGTGAATCATATGGACGCGACAAATGTTGTTTCAGATGTTCTTGTGATTGGAACTGGAATCGCAGGTCTATCCTTCGCATTGAAGATAGCTGACTACGCCAAAGTAGTACTTGTCACTAAGAAAGAGAAAGCCGAATCTAACACAAATTATGCACAAGGTGGAATCGCGGCGGTCATGTCCCCAGTAGATTCTTTTGAGAATCATGTCAAAGACACTTTAACCTGCGGTGATGGTTTGAGCAGAAAGGCAGTAGTTGAAAAGATTGTGCGAGAAGGCCCTAAACACATCCAAGAACTTATGAAGATTGGAGTTAATTTCTCTCGAACCGCAACAGATAAACTCGATCTGGGAAGGGAGGGTGGGCACTCAAAGCGACGAATCGTTCATGCAAAAGACCTTACAGGTCAAGAGATTGAACGCGCTCTATTGAATGCCGTCGCCAGACATCCGTCCATCAAACTTTTTGAAAATCAAATTGCAATTAATCTAGTCGTAAAAAATAATCAGTGCATAGGTTGTTACGTTCTAGATACGGAAAACTCTGTTATTCGAAATTTTGTGGCAAAGATAACGGTGCTTGCAACGGGCGGAATTGGGAGAGTCTATTTGCACACAAGCAACTCAGACATCGCCACAGGAGATGGAATCGCCATGGCTTATCGAGCTGGAGCTACTATCATGAACATGGAGTTCACCCAATTCCATCCGACATACCTTTCCCGTCCATACGAAACATCCTTTCTCATTTCAGAAGCCCTCAGAGGCGAAGGAGCTGTTCTTAGAGACAAACGTGGAAGGCAATTTATGGCGGACTACCACCCAATGAAAGAGTTAGCCCCTCGAGACATAGTTGCTCGAGCTATTGATCAGGAGCTGAAGAAAAGCGGAAATACGTATGTCTTTCTCGACATATCCTCTAAAGACCCTGAGTTCATTCGATCCCGGTTCCCAGGAATTTATGAAAAATGCCTGTCATTTGGAATTAACATCACCAAAGACCCTATCCCAGTGGTTCCCGCAGCCCATTACTGCTGCGGAGGTGTGAGAACCACCGTTGCTGGTGAAACTGATGTAAAGAACTTGTTTGCAATTGGTGAGACAGCATGTACAGGTCTTCATGGCGCCAACCGTTTAGCTGGTAATTCTTTACTTGAGGCTTTAGTCTGCGCTCACTATGCCGCTAAGAGATGCATACAATTATTAAAAAAAGAGATTCTTTTACAGCCATTTGTTCCTTGGGAACGTGGAAGAGCGGTAGATATTGACGAGGCAGTAGTTATCACCCAAAATCGTGATGAGATTCGCCATTTGATGTGGAACTACGTGGGAATCGTGCGCTCTAACAAACGGTTAACTCGTGCTAAAAAGCGCATAAGGCTTTTGCAAGAAGAAATTAATCAGTATTATTGGGATTTTATCATCACTGCAGATCTCGTTGAGCTACGCAATATGGCGTTGGTTGCGGAGCTTGTTATTGATTCCGCGATTATGCGAAAGGAAAGTCGGGGGATTCACTATTCCCTAGATTATCCTCAGAAATTGCCTATCGCTGAAGACACTTTATTGAAGAAATAAGATTGCGACTTTAGATAACCCCATTTTAAAGAATGTTTGTCTCAAGACTTTATCATTGTCAAAATCATCTTGAATTTCTTTACTGCTTTCAGAGCATGTGGTTGATTAGCTGGCATTGTCACCATTTCACCTTCTCCTAAACGAAGAGTTTTACCAGAGATGGTGATTTCTGCTTCCCCATCAAATATATAAACTAAAGAATCAAACGGTGTTGTGTGTTCACTCAGTTCTTGTCCTTCATCAAAAGCGAATAAGGTTACAGTTCCTGTTTTTTTTAATTATCGTTCTGCTTACTACAGACCCTTCTTGGTAGTCCACTAGGTCAATTAGCTTTAGCGTCTCAGCTAGAAGTTTTTCCTTGCTTTCCAATTTTTACCTCCTTCATTTTTAGATTCATTTGTCTATCTACTTAATCATCAGATAAAATAGCTTTGTGACTTACAGAAGAAACTTCCATTGAATTCTAGATTACCTATCATCTCTAAGATACTTCACAATATTTAGAAAGAGAATAGTTGAGTATTGTTTACTTCATCGTGCTTGAAAATCACATTCAATGAAATAGGACTTCAAAATTCACAGAAAAAAGTGGGGGTTACTGAAACTAGTTTCTATCGTTATTGTCCAAGTGGCATTATTGTCACAGTACTTTGATATAGCACTTCGTGGTATGGGCGCAACAATTCTAGAGTCACTTCTATCTGCTGCCCAAGATCCCACCCTATAAACCATAAATCGTCCATGAGATGTATTTCATCAGGGGCAACCCACCATGTGACCCAAGCGCTTCCTGTGTCCGTCTGCAACCACACTTGATAGGCAGTTTTTTCTGGCCAATGCCAAAATGCATGGTTAGCACCTGGAGTAGTTGTCAATGTTATGACTTGGGGCTCAGGAGAAAGATTTCGATATGTTAGACCAAAATATCGCCTATCTTCAAAATATCTTGGCCCTTCAGGTGTCCACTCTCCAACCTAAACTCCATTTGGATATTGTCCAGTCACTAGGAGGAACCAGCAAACATCCTTCAACCTCTCAACTTTAGAGATCACTGGATTTTCTGCTATTGTTGGTGCAATGGACATTGTACCTAATATGCTTGACAAAAAGACAACCATCATTATTGTTGTGAATATTTTCGATCTCGTATAATCACTCTCCTTTTTTGACTGATTAAACTACTGAGAACAATCAAAATTTATGTCTTGTGGAAATATCCTCTATTGAATTTCAAATGACCTATGATCTCTAAAATACTTTAGAATATTTTAAGAAAAGAATAGCTGGAGTAGTGTTTACTCATAAGTCGTAAACTATTCCCGGTATTCTAGGAAATAGCTGTACCTCTCCTATGTGCTTAGCCCCAACCATCCAGTTAACTAGCCTCTCCACCCCAATTCCTGCCCCAGCTGAAGGCTTTATTTTTCCCTCTTTTGACAGTTTTAGCAACAGTTTATAATTCTCTTTTTTCACATGATCCCTCTCCAGTTTTCTAACTATCTTAGAATACTCCCCCTCCCTTCTAGAGCCAGACAACACTTCTCCATATTTAGGCAATATTAAATCGTAATTATCCCACTTGCCGCCATCAAAGTCTTCAAAGTCATAAAATTCCCTAGGAATGTTGGTAACCCACACGGGATCATCGGCCTCAAATGTTATTTGTTTTTCCCAGTCTTTCCCATACTTACTTTCCAGCTCCTCTCTATCATATACTCTGAAAGGCTTTTCTGGAACTTTTAAGCTATGATATATCTCAAGACAGTGCAACTCATCGTTCATGTGTCTCTTTAAGCTGCTTATCGATCCACAGATTATTTCGTCAACAAAACGTCTAATGTCCTCGGACGTAGCGTTTCTAACTTCAAAATCCAATTGGTGGAATTCGTAGGCGTTTATTCCAGTGTTTGCTCTTTCTCTTTTTTCAATCCTTACGTTTGGGGAAAGTATGAATATTTTAGGATGTACTAGAGAGCAGGTAACCATCTTGTGTATTATCATGCTTAACGTCGTCCTCACAGTTTCTCCATAAATTTTTACTTCAATTCGTTTCTCTAGGGAGGCTCCTGGATCTGGCCATAAAGGGTCTGTTGATTTAGAGAATATCGCTGGTAGTAGCCATTCAAAGCCTTTGTTCATAAATTCGCATGTCAGATACTTTAACATGTGAGTCATTATCCTGCTAATGCACCGTTTTCTCTCAACTTCACTTTCAGACAACTGCTCTAAAGACTTCGGCATCTCCAATGCCTTTTCTCCAATAATCTCTAACCTTTCCTGATGAACTACCTGTTTTCCGCTCATTTGTCACACCGTTCTTAAGATATACCTGCGCATTGATTTTTAACATCTTAAACGTTGAAGTCCTTTATAAGTTTTTTATAAAAAATATTGTAATTTATTCAAAAAGTTAAGACTTTTGTGTTAGAAAAATGTAATAATTACAAGTTACAGTGCCTAAAAAAAAGAATTGATTACTTGTGTTTAGTTTCCTTATCCACTTCCTCTCGAATTGCCCTTGCCAGTTCGTCTTTTTTGGGCACTCCGACAAACTTCACCTTACCATTGATAACAATGGTGGGAACAGCCATGATTCCATACTTTAAAGCTCTTGTTTGGCCCTCTTCAGACCAAGAGTTAATTTCTTCCACGGTCACCTTCTGACCGAATGATGGAGCAACCTCATCGAGTAGTTTCACAGCATGTGGACAGTAAGGGCATGAAGGGGAGGTGTAAACTTCAATCTTTACAGTCATAATTCTCACTTTCAGCAAGAAATCGTGGCCGGCATATATATAAACGTTTTATTTCCCAAATTTTAAAACAAGCATGTATGAGGTGGAAAACAATCTATACTTCTTTATTCTAAGTTATGGTCTGTGGGGAAGTTGCCTGGAACCTATGCTTGCCGAAAATGCGGAAGAACATATTCCCATAAAGATTACGAACAGAGCCGATTCTGTCGCAGTTGCGGAACATACCTGATGTCGGGGAGGAAGGTTATTACGATCTACAAGGGAGCTGGAGAGGCAATGAAAAGAATTGTGATAGGCAAGACTTCACAGGAGGGCTGGCTTCCTCAGAATTACGAAGTGCGTAAGGGGCAGATGGATTTTATCGAAGAAGCGTCCAAAGCTATTGAAAGCAATGAGATTTTCTTGGGAAGCGCTCCCTGCGGCATAGGAAAGTCTCTGGCCTCCCTGTTGGCTATTCTGCCCAAGCTTGGAGAGAACAAACTTTTGATCTGTTTCAGAACTAGAAGCCAACTACACATTTATCTTAAAGAGTTAAAGGCGTTGCAGCGTACACCTTCAGCTGCATCCTTCTTTAGCAAACAGGACATGTGTCCACTGCGTAGAGAAGGCTATCTCTCCTATTTTGACTTTCTTGATGAATGTCGGAGACTGAAGGAAAACTGTGAATCCTCGACCAAACCCTATTGCAGGTTTTTTTGGAACATAAACAAGAAGGAGAAGGAAGCCGAAGAACTGGCCTTGGACTGCGCTCGAAAAATCATTGCTCCAAGACAGGCGGTTGAGCAGATGTCTAGGCAGGGGTTCTGTGCCTATGAGGCGTTAAAACGGGTTCTCGACCGAGTAGACATTTTCCTTGGAACCTACCACTACATCTTCAATCCTCCAGTTAGGGAGGCGCTGCTGAAGAGTTTCGGAGTGGACTTGTCTAACATCTACCTTATCGTGGACGAAGCGCATAATCTTCCAGTCTTTTCTAGAGAACTACTTTCTGATCGACTGACACAAAACACGTTAGAGGGAGCCCTCAAAGAAATCGAAACGTTCGAACACGAGGCTCTGCCCTCGGTTCAAGAGTATCTCACCGTGTTAAACGAGGAAATTTTTCAACGAGCCCAAGAGACTTTAGGAAAAGGAAACCTCAAGCAACTTAACCCCCAAGAAGTTAGTGACCTATTTCTTGACCAAAGTGGAGTGTCTGGCTCTGAGGCTGCAGAAACCCTTCATGAATATGGAGAACATGTGAAAGAGACACGCCGCGAATTGGGCTACGAAAGGATTTTCAGCTACAACCACCGGATGGGCGAGTTCATGGAGAACTTCTTCAAAAAAGTTGGAGATAAGTATATTCATTTGATTCAGATGGATTGGAGGGACAGAATCGTTTTAGAAGTCAGGAGCTTCGATGGGAGAGAGATAACAAATTCTGTTTTAAGGAAAGCGCGTGGAGGCATCCTGATGAGCGGTTTCCTTTCTCCTCCAAAAATCTATAGGGACCTGATGGTCTATGACCACAATGGCGTATATCTTAAAGAGTTTGATTCTCCTTTCCCTCCTAAGAACAGGCTGATCTTAGCCGCGGAGGATGTGTCATCAAGATTTGAAAAGAGAACTGACAAAATGCTTGAGAAGTGGAAGGACTACATTGAAGCCATATCTGCGGCGAATGAAGGCAACATAGCCGTCTTCTTCACTAGCTACGAACTAATGCACGCCATTTTGCCACTGGTCAAAACCAACAGAAAAAAGATCATAGAACAGCGTAAGACGAAGAGAGACGAGGTGATGGAGCAGTTAACCAGGTCAACCGACAACATGTTGTTCGGGGTTATGGGCGGGAAATTCAGCGAGGGAATAGACTATCCAGATAACATCTTAACATGCGTAATAACCGTAGGCCTACCCTATGCAACTTGGAGCGTGTATCAAAAGGCCTTGATAAACTACTTCAATAATCAATTTCCAAGAAAAGGCAGAATATACGCCTACCTAACCCCTGCAATACTCCGCCTAATCCAGAGTTGTGGACGCGTCCACCGATCAGCTACTGACAAAGGCTGTATAGCAATCTTAGATAAACGCGTCACTCGACCAAACATCAAACAACAACTCCCGAGTTACTATCAAAAGGAGATGAAAATTGTGCGAAACCCAATTGACTGCGCTGAACAAATAAAGAAGTTCTGGGAAAAACATAACAAAATCTTATGGTAAGGCCACGCGCGCATCCTTTCTTCACTTATCACTGTGCGGACGCGGTTTTTAAGGGGGATTTATCTAATCCGTTTTCCAGTTTTCTGTAAATTTGATTCAGTGATATCCTAGTGAAGTTGAGCATATCCTTGCCTTGAATAGTGAGACTGTAAACTTTTCTCGGTCTATCATTTTTCATGTCCCAATGACTCTTGATGTACCCTTTTTCTTCGAGAAGGGATAGAAGAGGATAGATGGTGCTTGGCCCAAAATAAACTCCGAAGTTCTTGCGGAGACTAGAAATAACTCTATATCCGTGCATGGGCTGGTCGTCCAAAAATTGGAGAATAACGAAGTCTAGGAGACCTCTCATTAGTTTTGCTTGAATTTCTTTTTTGCTTGATCCCATACTCCTTTCCTCATGTGGCTATGTTTAACGAGTCTTAAGTTCACGGAGGGCTATGCACGTGCATAACTCCGTTTTTCTTCAAAAAACTCTGCCGAGCCGCTGCTATGTATTCAGCAAATACTAAATCCTTATGTTGTAGATATTCAACAACTCTTCCAACCTTTTCATCAAGGCGCCTTATCATCAGAATCTCAATAGGTTTAGCTCCGAGCCCAAAGATTTTTTCAAGCGCGTCGGCAAACTCTTCAATTTTGTAAGGAATGTCTCGACTGCTGATATTAAACGTATTTTTCAGTAAGAAATAGATCGTTTGTTTCGAAGAGCTACACAGAGAAGATAATCCTTCATCTACTGCTTCCAGCAGAAGCTTTTCGAAACTGAACGCGCGTACATACAAGAGAGGTATACCGTCACTCAGCATGGTTGCATTTGCACACCAGCCAGCCTTAATGAATGCCTTGGCAATCCTATTCGCCTTCTCCATCTTGTGCTCGGCAACCAATTGAAAATCCTCGCTAAAACTTTTCTATAACTTTCATCTATAACATAAAACATCAAAACCTAAAAGCAGTACTTCTTACAGCGAAATATTCCAATACATGAAATATGTCCGCGTGGAAGCAGGTTTCACCACTAACAAATTAAAGGCTATACCGCCTGTGTGGGCAGAATCATATGTTTCGATAAGAGATAACTGAATTTCCTGTTTGCGAAGTAGAGAAGTTTTAGTTAGGCAGTCATGAATCAGTTTTCATCTTTTCGTACATTTTTTCCAGCGTCCAGCGTATGGTTGACTTCAGTTCCCGTAGTCTGTCAGGTTCGATGTTTCGTATTGTGATCTCACGTATTGTGTCTCCATCACGACCAATGTTGTATGAAATTATCCTATCTGGAGCAATTTCTCCCGTTCCCGCAGCTTCTCGATCCTTCTCCTGCATCTTAGCTAACACTCTTTCCACAAGGAAGGACATGAATGGTGGAGTGTTTATGTTAAACTCTTTATCTTCCGCAAGAACAACTCGCATAGAATCCTTTGCCACATGCAAATTAGCCAGAAGGTCGCTAGCTACTGTTTTCAAGGGAATACTTTCTTCATATTCCATAGCTGGTGGATGGGTTTCTGGTATCATGGGTGTGGAGACAGCCTTCTTAATTTTCGCTTTTTTAAATCCTTTTTCTAATAATGTGGTGTTAACGAATTCGAGTAAAGCTTGCATTCCTTCTACTTCGGTTTTCATTTCTTGTATGCGCTTTTCCAACAGTGTTCTAAACTCAGCTATCTTCTTTACTTTCTCTCTTTCCACCGCTTCCTTAGCCATCTGCTTCCCCTTCTAAATACATTGTTTATTTTCCTTATCAAATCTTCTCAAACTTCAAACCGAAATGATTGGAAAAGCTTTCGGCAATAAAGATAAACTCCAACTAACAAAATAAAGGAAAGACACTAAAATGTACGAATTCAATCTTCTAGTTTCCTGTTCATGGGGCGCGCACGGTAAGGCGAAGGAGGAGATTCTACGCATTTTAAGGGCACTTGACGATGAAAATCCTCTTGTAAAGCGCACAGTTGCGAAGGGAATAATCGGCGTGAAAACGATTCTGGACTCTCGAGACGTCGTCCATAGGCTTAGAACGTTGTTTAACAAAGATCCATTAGTCCTCCAGCAAACCACAAAATGGGTACCCGTAGACTTGTGGACACACTCAGATATCAACTCTATGAAGAATGCTGTTCAAGTGTTGAGGAACAAGATTCAAGTTGGAGAGAAATGGCGGATGATCGTGGAAAAGCGTCGCTACACTCGCTATCACAAGATGGAAATCATAACAGCGCTTGCTGAGCTTATAGATGAAAAAGTTGACCTTGAAAACCCTGATAAGATACTCCGCGTTGATATAGTAGGTAAATATGCAGGATTTTCCATTTTAACACCACAAGACATTTTTTCAGTGTCAAAAGCACTTATTTGACGGCTATAAAGTTGAATAAGAGAGGAACCGCTCGCATCCATAATAGAATCTGAAACTTCTCTGCTAGTAGCTCTTCACTGTTTGAACTTTAACTCCACACTTCCTTTCCAAAAACTTCTCAAACTCTTGAAATACTGAACTGTCCGTTTCGTTAAGTTTCAAACAGACAGGCTTGCCCGCGTACGCCCAGCTTAGGTCGTAAATCGCGATTCTTTTCGAGAGCTCAGAGTTCTCCGAGACCATTTGCATCAACTTTTTGGGTGGAGCCTCTGGAAACACCCAAGCTGTATATGAAATGTCCACGATTTGGTAGGAGATGCCCTCGCGAATAGCGCATCTGCGACCAGTGGCAACCTTTTCAAATGTTGATGGATGAACCGTTCGAGTCCAGAGAAAGTTGTGATATTTGTCTCCTTCCTTAACCCAATCGCCGTATTCTGAGATTTTCCAACCTTTTGTTTTACATTTGTTTTTGAATTTCTCGAGGAGTTCCCAGACTTTCGGAACAGTTAGAATACTGGTCATTGGTGCACCGACGTGTTAATTTATTTTCTAGAATCTTATTCTATTACTACAAATTTAAGGTTATTTAACACAATTTTTGCAAAAATGCCATACATAAATTATTTTTTTGGGAAAAATGACGAAAAATATAGTTACGTGGCACAAATTTACGAAAAGTCACGCCCGCGCTCCTACGTTCCAATTTAGAAAAATGACGAAAAATCAATGAAAATTCTACATTTTTCCGACAACAAAGAATATATAAAAAAATAACTACTTCGAGTTTGGAATGAGCGCATGAAGATAAAAAAGCGAAGGGTCGCCTTAGACGAGTTAGATTGGAAGATTCTGTACGCTCTTCAAGAAAACGCTAGGCAGACTTACTCGGAAACTGGGCGGCTCCTCAACGTAGCGCACTCAACTATTTATGAAAGAATCAAGAAAATGGAGGAGCACGGTATTATCAAAAAATACACAACCGTTGTCGACCTTGAGAAACTTGGAATGAGATATCTCACTGCAGTTATGACTATAATTACGGATCCTAAAGAAAGCGAAAACGTGGCGGAGAAGTTATCTGAGTTCAACGAGGTTTTAGAGGTTTACACCTCACTTTCCGAGGAATTGTTGATAATCGCTAAGGTGGTGGCTAAAGACCAAGGTAAGCTTCATTCGTTCATCGCCCAGTCGGTTGCTCCCCTTCCAGGAGTGTTGAGGATTCGAACTTCAATCATCACAAAAAAACACAAGGATGGATTATTGGTTGGTCCAAACTTCAACGCTCCAAAGGAGAAGAGAGATAAACAAATAGCAGTGGAGGAGTAAACGGTGAACATGTCTAAATTGGAACTGTATGGAAAATCTATAAAAGTGAGTTATAGGCTAAAATCAACTGAGGAGGCTTTTCAAGGTTATGTCTACGCATAAGATTCTTAGGAAGGTCCTAAGGGAAAAAGCCTTCTACTTCTTTTCCTCTATAGGAAATTATATAGGTGAAAGTGCATCGTCCCTCGAAGAGTTTGTGGGGAAAATCAGAGAGGTTAACCCCAAATCAATCGAGTTTCATCTCTATCGAGGAGATTTTGAAAAATGGGTAGACGAGGTTCTTGGAGACGCTGGACTTGCTGAGAAAATTAAAGAGTTACGAAACAAAAAACTTGTTGGAGAAAACCTGCAGGATCAACTTTACCAAACTATTCTAAAACGATATAAAGAACTGAAAACGGGTTTCACACAGTCAGTGTAGCTCAAAGGTTATTCTGCAAGCTTCTTCAGTTGATTTCGGTACATCTGCACAATTTCGTTAACCGTTGTGGCATCCTCAGCAGACTTGTCTAGCCGATAGTTTCCAGTGAAGCGTGGAAACCGTATGGCTAATCCGCTTCCATCCCGTATAACGTTCATGGCGCATGTGTGGATGGGACTCAGCGTTATCTCGGCGCCCATTGTTTCGACAACCACAACTGGCTCAAACCACACATCTGCTTCAAGAGTGGATTTGACTCTGGGATGCCGGTGAGGTATTCGATGTTTTTTCATCATTTCAGGGAGTTTTTTGAGTTCTTCGTCAGTGAACCCAGTTCCGCATTTGGTGACGGTTTTGAAGGAGTCTTCATCTTGGTCATATGAGGCGAGAAGAAGGGCACCGTAGGTTCCAGCTCTCTTTCCTCTTCCGTGGAAGGCTCCAATCACCACAAGGTCAACGGTGTCGGTCATTTCGCTTTTGTAATCGCGTTTATACTTTATCCACAGCCATCCTCTCGCTCCTGCCTGATAAGCTGCGTCTTCTGCTATTGATTTACAGATTAGTCCCTCACATCCATTTTCCACAGCTTTTTCAAAGAACTTTTCTAGTTCATTCACGTTGTCGGTGATGAGGTATTCAGCCACTTTGACATGGCTGTTTTGTTTAATGATTTTTTCTAGTTGTTTATGTCTAACTGGGTAAGCCTTTAAAGTCAAGTCTTCTCCATCAACGTAGAGAGCGTCAAAAACGAATAATGAAACTGGATACTCTTTCATGGCTTTTTTGATGCCGTACTTGCGTCTTCGATGCATTAACTCTTGGAAAGGTTGCATTTCACCTGTGTCCGGGTCGACGGCAACGCACTCTGCTTCAATGATGGCATCCTTCGCCTTCACATAATTCTTGAACAACTCAACTGCATCTGGATATTGATCGGTGATGTTTTCGAGTCGCCGAGAAAATAGAGTAACCTGTTCTCCCTGTTTATGGGCTTGTATCCTCTCTCCATCGTACTTAAACTCAACTATGCACTTTCCTCCGAGTTTTTCAAGAATTTCTTGTGGTGAACCCAACCGTTCAGCCAACATCGGTCTAATGGGTTCTCCAATTGAAACCTCAAATTTTCTGAGTCCCTCAATTCCTCTTTCCACAACGGTCTTTGCCACTCTACCCAAATCCGATGAAATGTTATATGCCCTCTCCACGTCTTTTCGAGCTTCTTTGCCGCCGCCATATGCGATAGCCAACGCGTCAAGAACTGTCATGTCAGCGATACCCAACCTTAATTGCCCCGTGACCGCCCGAACAATAAACTTTGCCTCTTTCGGAGTTGCGTTGGCCAGCAACCCTGCCAAAAGGTTTATTTTTTGATCTACAGAGCCTGCGCCCGTAGATTTCGCCATTTTGTCGAGGTCTCCATATACTTTCTGAACGGTTAGCGGCTCTCGAAAGAGTTGTGCTTGAGCTTTTTCTTTCGAAAAGTTTTGCGCTGTTCCACCGAGGTCTCCGGTTCTTGTTATATCTTCTTCGATTTCTTTTTCACTATGGCCGGTTGCTTTGGCAACTGCGCGTATGGCTAGTTTTTCTGCGATGCCGATTTCGATTCCAATGAAGTCTGGATATAACTTTCCTTGAGTGAGGTAAACAACTTTGTCGATTAGGTCTTTTGGGGTTTGTTTGAGAAGTCCCACCAGATAGTCTGTCATCTCCAATCTTTTAGTGGTGGCTTCTATTTTTTCATAGGCATCTGCGATGAGGGCGTATTTCAAAGAAAGTTTCCTCATATTAATGGAGACTTGCGGTGATATTAAAGGTTAAAGACAACCATAAAATCATATTATCTCTTGTGTGCATGCGTAGAACTATTTTACAACTGTGCTGAATGTATGCATGCATTTGATGATGATAGAATGATGATACATTGAAAGATTTCTTGTTCATAAATGACTGAACCAATTGAATTTGGAAGAAACATCAACTTTATTCACTATTATATACACAAAAAAAGGGAAGATTTTGATCATACGTTTTGTCCGTAGTTCTGAGCGAAGATGCCGAAGTCATACCAGTCCACGTCTCCGTCATAATCGAAGTCAGAAGGTGGGTATGGTGGTTCTGTAAATCTCCTTCCGTAATAACTAGCTAACTCGCCGAAGTCGTACCAGTCAACATCTCCGTCTCCGTCAACATCGCCTCGGATTGTTCCTATTATCCAAACCATCTTTACATTGTTTGTCTCATCTAACTCAGCGACATAATTATTGCAATCCGCTTCTATGACTAGCGTGTAATTGCCATACTCCTCTGGTCTAAAGTCAAACCACACAGTCTCGTTCACATTCTGTGCAAGTCCAGATATTGTTTTCTTCCGTCCATATTCAGGAACTTCTGTCTCATTCAGATACACAGAGAAAGACACGTTGAAGGAACCAGCGTCTGCTGTGCCTTGATTTGCAACAGTTGCATTTATTTGGTAACCAAACTCAAGTGAAGGGTTTGGATAAATCACCGGATTGTATACGAACAGGTATGGTAACACAATGCCTTCAATACTTAAGTCAGGTGCTGGAGGTGGATTGTAGTATCCGTCTACAACTTCATTTACTGGGTGCCACATTCCATCAGGAGTCATGTATTCAACGTCAATCAAATCTATCAATGAATATTTAGTTTCTGATTTTGAGGTGAATTCAAGGGTTACCAGTTTCAAACCACTCCAAGAATCGCCTGCCCCACCAATAGGCGTAGGTATGATCTGTTCCGTAACGTCGCCCAAGCCTGCTGTCGCATTTATGTTGAAGAGTTGGATTGGATAGGGTTCAAACCACCAGTCTGCAAATTCCCATAGGAAGTAGCCGCTTGCTGCCCCCATAACTCCGCTAATGGTAAGAACGTCAGGGTCAACCGTTAAGTTCATCCCCCAACCAACGATGCCTTCAAGGCTGTAATCGGTTATGTTGCTCACTTCAATGATTATATCAACCGTAAAGCTTTCACCTATGGGCACTCCAGCTATGTATCCCAGAGGCTGGTCAACGTACATTTTCACATAAGGAGTGGGCAGTTTGTATGTCACCAAAAGATGTGGGTCAAAGCCATCGTATTCTTTTGAATAGAAGGCTGAATATCTATATGTTGATCCTTCATCTTCGTTTTCAGCTTTCAAACAGATAGAAACAACACCGTCTCCAGCCAACTCGTTCGATACAAAAGGAGTTACGTTCCAAGAGTACCATTGGTTGACATCGAAAACACTAATGACATCCAAAGGATTTCCATAGGTAGGCTGATTGTTCCAAGTTATGGTTTCTTCAGTCCAAGAATCATCAGCAACTTCTATGCTTCTACATTTCCCACTGGCCCCCAGCCAGATGGATAGTAGTCATTTCTAAATAGGAACAGTTTCACAGAATCTATGTTTTCTGGAGACGCTGTGGGACTCAACGAGAATTTAAGAAATGTTCTTCTGTCTCTTTCATCCACCGTAGTAGTTGTGACCGCTAGACCTGTGTAATTGCCATAATTCCAATCTGAAGTATTATACCACTTGTCAAGTAGTTCTGCTTTACTTACCCAAGAATCATCTGAAGGGTAAACAACCTCTGTCACCAATCCAGGTGCAGGTTCCTCGGCTCCCCAACTTCCATGACTAGGCTCAATGTCAACAAATTTTCTGAGAAATATCCAGTCAGTATATACCGTGCCACAATCGACGTTACTTTCTGTGAAGATTATGTGTAAATCTGTTGTTGGAACATAGTTAGTGTGAGTGGCTTTGACTTCTTCATCGACCAAATATTTTGCTTCCCCAGATGTCCATCTCGTTTCAAACATGTTCCAAGTCGTGAAATCTGGGATAGTTACAACCGTTTGTTCAAGGTTTACAAGTGAATTTCTAGTTGTATATCTTATGTGGTTATCGATCATCTATCCATATACTTCGAGATTATTCACGTCTTCGCCCGAACCAACCGCCATTTGATGCCATCGTTGCGCCCATTGATTAGCATCGCTTCCCTTGGCTTTTGAGTGAAGTGCTACTCCTGACGAAAAGGTTTGGCTAGTTCTAATGCTGCCTCTATTTCCTGTTGTACCAGTGATTTCCAAACTAGAATTGGCAATTCCAACATCTCCGTCTAGCAGGTCCCATTTGTTCGTGTCAAGAGACGATCCAGAAAAATCGTCGAAGAAAATGAAAGTGTTTATTCCGTTGCTTGTTGTTGACACACTACTTTTGCCATAATAGACATAAATAGTTTGACTGCTCAAGCTCAAGTCATCGGCGACTTGCACCCAGAAAATAGCATAGTCGCCATCAACTTTCTCTTCCATCCAATAATCGAGTTCTGTAATTCCATCGTCATCTGTAAACCTTATATCGCCAAAATCTGCTCGACTGTTATAGTTTAGATAGACATCTTCGCCATTATCTGTTCGACTACCATAATGAGCCTTTATCTTGATTTGATAGTTTGTCCCAGCGCCAGAAGCACTATTGAGTGAATGACTTTTGCGATAGCACCAACCCTCAAGCCAAGTTGGGGCTGGACTAGCTTGCGTTATCATCTGAATGTTAAATGCCAATGTTAACATACTTATTGACAGTAGCGTCAGCATTATTCCTGAAACTATTTTCTTTTTCAACCATTTTCTTCTCCTTTCTAAATTGGATATGTTTCATCGTCTAAAGAAGAGTAGACTTAACGACAGTTTAACAACAGATGTAATCCAAATTTAAATCTTGTGGCACAATCTTCCATATTGCTGAACTTCAGAAAACATTTCGTTGGAACATTCGCTATGATATGCATGATCCATGAGTAATTTTAAAGGTTAAATGTGAAGAGTCGATTTATTTTTTCGCCAATAACATCAGCCCGCAAAAAATGTTTATCGCTCCAAGAAAACCTATGGCACTGACGAAAAGAGGGTTAGAAAACGTAAACTCTATAGGAGTTAGGATACCGTACACGGAGAAGATGGAAAGCAAGACGCCGACAATGACCATTAAGCTTGATAAACGCCCACCTATTTTCCCAGACACCTCAAAGACGCCTAGCGTCTCATCTCCAGTGGTATCTTTTAGAAGCGGGGGTTTTCTGGACTTAAAGGGAGCGGCAACCACAATTTCCTTTGTGTTCTTTCTGTTTCTCTTCTTTTTTGGCATTTCACCCACAAACAAATGTTGAAACGGAATAGGTTAAAAAATCTTGCGCGCGTGCACAACAATATTTAAAACGCCTGCTAGGATAGAAACTGCGCTAACGAAAATTAGGAGATGCAAGGGAAAACGGGGTATTATAAGGGGTTCAAAACCTGTTTCAGACAAATATGCTAGCAACGCCAACAACACCCCCATGCCCAAACTAACTCCTCCCACAGCAACCCGCAAACGATGACGACCTATCATCCGAAGATAATATGTTGTTATAACCAAAGCCATCAACCCGAGACCAGACATGAGCGCACTCTGAGCGTTAACATCTCTTAAGAATATGGGAAACAGGAGAAGCAAGAAAGACATGGCGATTCCAGCGATGGGAGTAATGGGATACAAGGGAGCCTTGAAAGGCCTCTTTAGGTGCGGCTCCTTTTCCCTAAGTTTCATGAGGGAGAGATTAACTAACGCAAACACTAAAAGAGACCCGAAACTCGCCGCATACCCAAGGAACTCCACAGTTGCAGTGACGCTGAACATTATTACGAAAAGCGAGCTTGCAATAACTGCCACATAGCGGGTTCCAAAACGTCTGTGAGTCTTTAGCAAAACTTTGGGCAGATATCCATCTCTGCTCATCCCGCCAAGAAGGCTTGACTGAACCATCATAGCTGTAGCTACAGAGGATACACTTGCAACAATGCCAGCGACCGCAAAGAGGGCACCTCCAATTCCACCAATGACGTTTGCGGCTGCAAGGTTGAGAAAAGGTTCATTGTAGTCTCCCAACGGGACAACTCCAACCGCCACATAGGCAACTCCGCAGTAAACAGCAACCAACAAAACCGTCGACAGAAGTAAAGCTTTAGGGACATTTTTCCCAGGATTTTCTATTTGAGGTGCACCAGCCACCAAAGCCCTCATCCCTACGAACATGGTGAAAGTATAAGCGGTCGCTGCAAAAAATCCAGATAAACCTCCAAACGAGGGTGCAGGCAATACTTCAGGGGGCGTTACACCTTGCCATAGTCCATTTACGAGGAAAAAGACGAATATGGCTAAGAACGCACCCACTATGAGAGTTGTGACTTCTCTTACCCCTCTAATATCAAGCACGGCGAAGATGATGACTAGAATCGCGACGATTAGAGGCGTATTGACCAATATGAAACTTCGGGACATGGGAACAAGTATTGAGGAAAAATATGCGAGTTGTCGAGTGAAAACTATGGCGGCAAGTGCTGCGCCGAAGACACTAGCAAGCCACCTGAGACAGCCAGACATGAAAGCTGTGAGACCTCCGAAAGCGGCTTTGGTATAGGTGTATTCACCCCCCATCTCTGGAATAGCTGCGCTGAGTTCGCTGTAACTGAACATGGTAAGTATGTTTATGAAACCGCACAGAACGAGAGCTGAAACCATACTGGATCCCGCTAGATGGAAATAAGCGTAATCCAACAGCACAAAAATCTCGAATCCTATGGCAGCTCCTAATCCCATCATTACTGCACCAAAAAGTCCAAGTTTTCTTTCTGCTACCAACTCATTATAGTCCTCCTACTGGTTATTTTCGGTCTTCATGAATGAGAAAGAAGCCACTTATGACTGAAAAAAAGCTGAATACGCTAAGAATCAACAAATAGAGAGGGAAAAGTTCTGCAGACACGTTTAGCGTGGTTTGAACATCGAGAAAGTTGAAATAAAGGAAACCAGCCAAGACACCTGCTAACACGCCTATCGCCCCTTGAGCTATGCCAACAATAGCTACAAGGATTCTCTTAACGCCCATCTCAGGTCACCTGCGTCTAATTATAATCCCTGACACTAAATCAAGAACGCCGATTGCAAACAATGCCCATAAGGATAACATTCGAAATCTCTCACTTTCAAGTACGCCGACGTCAACAAAGCCGAAAAAGGTCAAGACAAATACGCCTATCATCATGATTCCTACGAATATGAGGAAGCCACCTAAAGCCACGGCAAACCTACTCAACCACTGCGTACTCCAAATCAATGCTTCATCAACCATCATACTTCTCCTCTCAAAATGTTTCGTAGTGAACAATTTCCTTCAGCGTTCTCTTTTGTCGAGCTCTTGGTTTTTCAGCTGGATGCCCAATTGGAATGATGGCTATGGGTCTAACACTCATAGGCGCATTCACAACCTTTGCAACTTCATCCTCATGAAATGCTCCCACCCAGCAAGTTCCAAGCCCTAAGGCGCAAGCAGCCAAAAGCATGTTCTGTATCGCCGCAGCGGTGTCTTGTAGACAATAGAGAGATGCACCTCGACTGCCGTAACCCCAACTGGATCGTGCTTCATTTGCGCAAACAACAATCACAACTGGTGCTTCCTCAATGAAAGTTTGATCTAATGCAGCCATTGACAGTTTATGTTTTATCGTGGCGTCTCTCACAATGACAAACTCCCACGGTTGAATGTTTCCAGCTGATGGAGCCCGTCTAGCAGCATCTATCAATTTCTGCACCTCTTCTTCTGAAACTTCCTCGTTCGTGAAGGCTCTGACGCTTCTTCTGGTTTCGATCGCTTCAAACACGTCCAAAGTCTTCGCCTCCATGCTTAAGCTACTTGAATTGCTGTCTTAATTGTATGCCGTCTTAGAGATATATATTATATTTTTACTGAATAAAAGTTCAGCATTTATTGTTTGATATGAAACAATATTATCTAAGTCTACGTACAGCTGCACACTCGCAGCTTATTGACCCTTCAGATACGGAGTTCTATTTGTATCTCTCTATGATAAGCGTTTTTCCTCCCGTCTTGAAGGACACTTTAACTTTTACTGATGTTTCTGTTTTGAACGGAAACATCGAGTCTTCAGCCATGTCTTTGGGAAGATATATTAAGTATTTGCCATCTTTTCTTCTGGACACCCTACCTCTTCCTGAACTCGTCAACTCCTTCTTCCTTCTAATCTTTTTGTCTTTTCCATATAAAGGGAAACTTGTCGTTGGATTAATGGCGCAACACACACGTCACAGATGTGGTGCACACCAAAACATATAAGCAATATTTATCTCTCCGATTCCGAACAAAATTTTCTTAAATGCAACAAACCTTTCCAAACTCTAACTAACATTGTGATGCAGAGTTGCGGACGAAAACGTAATATAATGTAATGGTGTTAATCATTTTTCACTAAGGTGATGTTATGTCAAACTTTAGCTTCACAGATGAGCAGAGGCTGTTTAGAGAAACTATTAGAGAGTTTTGTGAAAAAAATCTCACCGCAAGATCGAGAGAAATTGATGAAAATAGGAAAATCCCAGATGAAATCATAAAAGGAATGGCTCAACTTGGCCTCCCAGCCATGACCGCTTCCCCCAAGTACGGTGGCTCTGGAGCGGATTTCACCTTGGCAACGATTGCAACAGAAGAGCTAGCCCACTCTGACAACTCCGTTGCGACGGCGGTGTTGTTTTTGGTTGAAGCCGCGTGGGGCTACATCCTTGATAAGTATGGTACAGAGAAGGCTAAAGAAGAACTGTTGCCCAAAGTGACAAAGGGTGAAACCTTCATAGGTATCGGATCAACAGAACCAGATGTAGGCTCAGACATTGCTGCACTAAAGATGAAGGCGAAAAAAGAAGGAAACACATACATTTTAAACGGAGAAAAAGCCTACATCTCCGGCGTTAAGGAAGCTCAGCGTCTAAACGGCGGATACGTAACGGTCGCCAAGACAGCGCCAGAACTTAGGCACAAAGGTGTAACCCTTTTCTATGTCCCAATCAACACGCCTGGAATAACCCCCACAGCCATCCTTGAAAACATGGGTAGAATGGGAATATCCACCGGCGGCTTCAACGCCGAAAACGCAAAAATACCTGAACACTACGTTATCGGAGAGGTCAACAAGGGCTTTTACCATGCAATGGAAGGCTTTACCCACGCCAGAGTTTTGGTTGCAGCCGCTTGTATTGGATCGGCTCAACGCGCCCTTGAGATAGGGATGGACTACATTAAACAGAGGAAAGCCTTTGGCAAACCAATAGGCAAATTCGAGGGGATACAATTCCAGTTAGCAGACGACTATACAAAACTGGAAGCAGCGCGACTTCTAGTGTATAAAGCTGCTTGGATGCTTGACGAATGCTACAGAAAAGGTCACTTCACCTATCATGACGTCAACAAAGTAGTAGCCCCAGCGAAACTCTTCGCTGGCACTGCCGCCTTTGACATATACAAAGACGTGATGCTGTGGCATGGAGCTATGGGATACACAAAGGAGTGCCCACTCGAAAGGGGTCTGAGAGGGGTTATGTCCTACATAATAGGAGCAGAAGGCGCACAAAACATCATGAGAATAATTATAGGAAGTGAGCTTCTCGGACCAGAATTTATTCCCTACAAATAAACAAGGGACGTTAACCTTCAACTTTCGTGCGTTGCACGCCCACTGACCTTGCTTAGCCTTTAGATGAGGCTGACACAACCTTGAAAAGAGCTCCAATCACCGCAAGAGTTGCAACAATTACTTTTTTCTGCTTTTATATAACTTTCTCCTTCCTTAACTGACTAATCTCGTTTTCAGAAAGTTTGAGAAATTTTTTCAGAATCTCTTCTGTGTGTTGCCCTAAAAGCGGGGGTGGAATCTTAATTTTTCCTCGTGTCTCCGAAAATTTCATGGGAATCCCTATCTGCTTAATTTTGCCAGCCACAGGATGATTTATCTCAACAAGCATATCTCTGTGCAAAACTTGGGGATCAGAGAAGATTTCATCCAATGTGTAGACTGGACCACACGGAATTTCCCTACCCAAAATCTCAAGCCACTCGTCGCGGACCTTTGTTGAAAAGACTTTAGTCAACATGGCTATCAACTCGTTTCTGTTTTTAACCCGTTTTGGATTTGTGGCGAACCTTGGGTCTTGGGCCAGTTTTTTCAAGTCTAAGACTTTGCAGAGGCTCGTCCAAAGCTTGTCGTTTCCTATGGCAATGTTAATGTATTTTCCATCTTTCGTTTCAAAACATTGGTAGGGAACTATGTTTGGATGTGCTGATCCCATCCTTTCAGGCACCTTGCCTGTTGCAAAATAGTTTGCAGCCATGTATGTCATCCATGAAACTGCTCCATCAAACATTGACACATCGATCCACTGTCCTTTTCCAGTTGTTTTGCGCGCAATCAGGGCAGAGAGTATGGCTACGGCAGCGTGTGCACCAGCTAGAATGTCAGTTATTGCCACACCTACACGAACTGGAGGTCTACCAAACTCGCCAGTGATGCCCATAAACCCGCCTAGTCCCTGTACAACGATGTCATACGCTGGCCAATCGCGGTATGGACCGGTTTGACCGAAACCTGAAATTGAGCAGTAGACTATACTTGGGTTAATTTCGTGGATCGACTCAAAATCAACTCCAAGCTTATCTGTCACGCTTGGTCTGAAATTCTCCAACAAAACGTCACATTGCTCTGCTAATCGATATAAAATCTTCTTGCCTTTTTCTGTCTTCAAATTTAGAGTCACGCTCTTTTTGTTGCGATTCACACATAGAAAGTAGGCGCTCTCGCCCCCTATGAACGGAGGACCCCAAGAGCGCGTCATATCTCCTACTTCAGGAACCTCCACTTTTATCACTTCAGCCCCTAAATCAGCTAAAATCATGGAACAAAAGGGGCCGGTCAGAGATCGAGATAGGTCCAAAATTCGTATACTCTTCAAAGGCGGATCCATCATACCACCTCGACTTGAGTTCCCTTAGTGGAGCCATATGTTGGAGCCATATATTAATGTGATGTGTAAGTTGTTTGTTCTGTATTTTGGATAAACGCTAGAAGTTTCACCAGCTAATAAACGTGGCGATGCAGAGGGCCTGATAGAAACAAGAGATTGACGATGGAGACACGTTACTGAAAACCGGGCAATGGTTCGCATTTACTTGTGACACAAATCGGGTAATAATTGATAGAACTTTCCATAAGGAGCTCTTTTGCAAATTTCTTAACTCAACTGAAACTACTGATCATCGTTTGACAATTCAAGTAGCACTTAAATATTTGCGCTGTATCTCTCAAGCAATAAATTGGGAGTGGCGTCTTGAAGGATAGAAAAGATGCTATGTTCTTAACGATTTTAGCGGGGATCTTGTGGGGCACTTCATTTCCTGCAATAAAAATTGGCTTAGAATTTGTTGACCCTTGCATGTTCGTTTTTTTGAGAATGCTCCTAGCCTCTGTTTTGACCCTGTTGATTGTTTTCGCAACAAATAACTTTGATGTTTCGTTAGAAAAAGAGAAATCAATCTGGTATCTAGGATTGCTGAATGGCTTTTCCTATCTAATTCAATATGTGGGTATGAATTATACAACGGCATCTAAATCTTCTTTGCTTATCAACTTGAGCACTGTGTGGGTTGCCGTTTTGAGTTGGTTAATCTTGAAGGAACGTTTTTCGAAGAGAAAAACGTCAGGAATAGTTTTAGGAATTATCGGAGTCTTTTTTGTCACTACCAACTTGAACTCACTCGAATTAACTCAGGGTATGATTTTAGGAGACGGACTTGTTTTCTTAGCTGGAATTACATGGTCTTTTTTTATGGTATATAACAAGAGAATGGTTGACACCCACAATGTTATTCAATTCATGCCATGGCTTTTCTTGGTGACAACTCTGCCTTTGATTTTGTTTATTCCCTTTTCTAGCAATATTTCCTTACTGAACCTCTCAAGTGAAGCATGGCTAATGGTCATATACACAGCGGCATTTTGTTGGATAATTCCCTACTATTTATGGTCAAGAGGGCTGAAACACATTTCTCCTGCCACTTCAACAGTCATTCTGCTGATAGAAGTAATCGTTGCAATTACTATTTCCCTTTTATTTTTAGGTGAACTCTTCACGCCGATGTCTTGGTTGGGTGCTTCTCTGATATTGTCAGCCATTATCCTGGTTTCGATTGATTAATTCTCTTTTAGCCGCGTTGAGTGTAGGAATTGCCATCTTTTAGAAGGCTTTTCACATGATGTTTTAGCTTTAAACGCCTCAATTAGTTTGTTTTCATCTCAACGGACAGTTTTTCCCTTTTTAACATCGCGTAGCTCTTTTATAAGTGCGGGTACAATCTTGAAGAGATCTCCCACCACACCTAATGTTGCAACTTTAAAGATTGGAGCCTCTGGGTCCTTGTTAATTGCTATAATTATGTCAGAGGTTTGCATACCTACGAGGTGTTGAATGGCTCCAGAGATTCCAACAGCAACGTAGAGTTTTGGAGAAACCGTCTTTCCAGTCTGCCCAACCTGTTGATGGTGGGGTAACCAGCCGGAATCTACTATCGGTCGAGATGCTCCCACAGCTCCGCCTAAAGCATCTGCAAGTTCTCTCATGAGCTTAAAGTTTTCTGGAGAACCTAAGCCTCTGCCTCCGGAAACGATAACGTCAGCCTCTTCAATGTTTACTGCTCTCTCAGCCACCTCTTTTACGACGTCAACAACTCTTGTTCGCATAGCTTTAGGATCAATCGTTACCTTTATCCGCTCTATCTCCGCTTCCTTTGTCCAATCCGGCTCACTCATCTTCATTACATTTGGGCGCACCGTCGCCATCTGAGGACGAGTGCGAGATAGTATTGAAGCCATGATGTTTCCTCCGAAGGCAGGTCGTATCTGAACAAGTCTCCCTTCTTCATCTATTTCTAAACCAGTGCAATCGGCAGTAAGTCCAATTCGCAGTCTAGCCGCGATGCGGGGCGCGAGATCTCTTCCGTTTATTGTCGCTCCAAAGAGCACCACTGATGGCGTATGTTTAGCGATAAGACCGGTCAAGACGTTTGCATATCCGTCGCTATTGTAGCGTTCCAGCACCTCATGCTCCGCTACGTATATTTTGTCGGCTCCATAAGCCGAAAGGGGTTTTATAAAATCAGTAACATTATGTCCTAGGAGCAAGGCGGCAAGTGGCTCGTCTAGCTTATCAGCCAGTTTTCTCCCTGCACTTAGAAGTTCGAGAGTGACATTTCTCAAGTGGTCACCGTGTCTTTCAGCAAAAACCCAGACGCCTCGATAGCTTGAAACGTCGGCTGGAGTAACCATTTTACGTTTGATCTCTATGGCTCCAACTGGACAGGATTTCACACAGGCGCCACAGAGGGTGCAAGCTTCGTTGATTTGAGCTTTTTTCTCAATGATTCTTATTGCTCCAAAGGGACAATGCGACGCACATATGCCACAGCCAGTGCAAGTGTCAAAAACTTCTATCATTTTTAGGTTCCTCTAAGCTTCAAATTACGCATTTTTCAAATAAGAATTGAATAATCTTTTTTGCCGCTGCAACGGGGTCTTCATCTGTAATGGTTATTCCTTTTCCTCTTGGCTTTGGGGGGAATGTCTCTACTACTTGAGTTGGTGAGCCATTTAGCCCAAACAGTTCCGTGTCTCCATCTAAATCTGCTGCTGTTATAACTTTAATCTCCTTATTTTTCGCTGAAAGAATTCCCATTAAGGCTGGAAGTCTTGGTTCGTTCAGTTCTTTAATAGCCGTAAGTAGTACAGGGAGTTTTGATTCAATAACTTCATAGCCTTCATCGGTTTCTCTGTGGGCAATCACCTTTCGGGCTTTCGGGTCAACTTCCACTTTCTTTACACCAGTGATTTGTGTAAGGTTGAGCCACTCAGCCATTTCCACAGGTACTTGTGCAGTGTCGCCATCTATGGCTTGTTTGCCGCAGAAGATGATATTGAAGTTTGGAATGAACTGTTTAATCGCTTTGGCAAGAGTGTAGGCAGTTGCTAAAGTGTCGGCTCCAGCGAAGGCTCTATCAGATAGGTGAATGGCTCTGTCTGCTCCCATTGCTAAGCACTTCAGGAGTGCTTCTTTGGCTTGAGGAGGACCCATGGTGACAACGATTGCTTCTCCACCATGTTTTTCTCGAATTCTGAGGGCTTCTTCAACGGCAAACTCGTCGAGTGGATTAAGAATGCTTGGGACGCCTTCACGCATCAAGGTTTTTGTTTTAGGGTCGATTTTGACTTCTGTGATTTCAGGGACTTGCTTAATGCATACTACGATGATCATTTGCAAATCCTCCATCAATATCTGATTGCCATCTTCGCTTCTTGTACAGAGCATTTAATATATTTTTTTTCGTTAATCAGAGACTAATAATTGAGGATCAGAAGGTGCAGTTGGGTTCGAGAAGGATGTTATTCTTTAGCAAGTTCTAAACCGATTCTGAATCCGCGAATGTTGTTTTCTTGCGTCTTGCTAGGTACACTTTCAGTTATTGCCTTTTCAAC
>CAYFTS010000186.1:0-18861 GCA_964346135.1 uncultured Candidatus Bathyarchaeia archaeon
AAGCTGGTTTTGCACGGTTTTCTTAAGAGAAACTGCTTCAGCCACTTCTTTGTCAGATTCTAATCCAAGGGCTCGCATCAGAATTACGAAGGGAATTTCGGTGGGTACGCCAGGCATTGAAACGTAGATGGCACCGTCCCTCTTCATTCGTAACTGGATTCTAGCTCTGAAGCCAACTGTGGTGGAAAAAATTTTGGCTTGATAAACAGGCGCTGCTCCACGAGTGTCGATATCTACGAGAATGCGGTTTGAAGCAAGGTCTTCTAGGGCAACGATGACACGTTCTGAGCCGTTAACGAGGAAGTATCCGCCTGTGTCGTTTGGGTCTTCCCCATGTTCAATCAACTCCTCGGGAAGAAGTTGAGAAAGAGCGCAAAGCTTAGATTTCAGCATCACTGGGAGGTCGCCGATAAGGACGAGTTCTGTTTCCATCTCTCTACCATCGATTATCGGTGTCATTTCTATGGAGATAGGTGCAGCGTATGTTAGGTTTCTGAAGCGTGTCTCCATGGGATAAATTTCATGTTTTGTGCCGTCAACTTCTGTGAGGTAGGGTCCTGTGATTCTTGACTGGGGGTCTATAATCCACACTTGGTTGAGTTTTATTTTATAGGGGTTTTCTGGAACTTCAATGTTTATTTCGCCCATCTCATCTACGACTTCTTGAAGACCGTGTTCCACAAACTCGTTGTAGGAATCGAGATGCTGTCTTACTAATCCCCTTTGTTCGAAGAAGGATTTTTGTAGTAGTGATATGTCGTCTTGTGAAATTTCCAAATTTGTTTAGCCACCCTCAAATTTACATTTGTTAAGAATAGTAAGTAGGATAGGGTTTGGGTTAGGTTCATCCAAACTGTGGGATTCCTCCACTGGGCCGGGTGGTCATCCAACCCGAAAAGCCGGGTCTCCGAAGGTTGCCCCAAATTTATTTTAGAGGAGCTAACCAACGTAACCACAGTGCCGACTAATAAACTTTACTTACGTTGTTTCCACAATACCATGCATATGCAAGCAAAATATTTTCCAGTCATGACATAAACCACATAAAGAAGCTTCTAAATAGGTGGATAGTCCAAAATTAAAATGTAGTTGAGGTGACCTTGTTGAAACTTCTACTTGACGAAATGTACGCTGGTCTGAAAGAGTATTTTGAAATTCTAGGATGGAACGTGATGACTGTTCAAGACGCAGGGTTGCAAGGGACAAAAGACAAAACCATAGTAGAGTATGCAAAGAATAACAATTTGCTACTCGTGACTCAAGATCAGAAACAGGCGGAATTAGCTGATCTCACAAGAGTCAAATACGTTTTAATCTCCAATGCCATGATTGCCAAAATAAGCGACGCCAAAATAAGAGAAAAATACCCAAACATAAAATAGAGATGCTCCAGCAAAAAGTTGTGTTACATGTGAAAAAGAGAGACTGCTAGCTGGTTAAATGGTCTAACGCTACACGCGCGCCTCACTATTTTTTCTTACCAAGCCACCATTTGAGGTATTCTCTTCGCTGTTTTTCGCGTTCTTCATCATCAGATTCAAGCTTAGGTCTCAACTGTTGGCGCAACTCAAATAGTTCTTGACGGGTAAGAGAGAGTCCGCAACTTTTGCAAGCGAGGCGTTTTGTAGCCGACATGTACTTCATTTCGCCGCCACATTCGGGACAGAACACCATATTTGAATCGCCTTTTTATTTCTAAATCATTATTTGGGGAGGTAGGGAAAATAGGTTTTGGTTTATGATTATTGAATATGCTCGATAACTTTTCCGCGATGACGTACGTTTTTGTTCGTTTGTGTGCGCGTGTATTAATTAAACGCTAATCACAAGTTGTATGTAGCAAGCGTACTTTCGGAAGTTATTGTACACTATAACTCTTGCAAGTTCATATTTACAATGCACAATTTTCTTTAATGAATCATAATCCAAATCTATAGTAATGGCGGCATAACAATGGGCAGAAAAAATGATTTTGACGAGAAACTCGTTGTGACAATAGAAAAAGTGTTAAAGAAATCTTTCGGAGAGTCCAGTCTTCTCGTCTACAGTTGGCTTAAAATTCATTCAGTAAATTCTGAAGAGATTCCAGAAAAATTGGATGCATTCTCTAACTCTCTCAAAACTTTTAGTGCAGGAGGCGCAGTTATAGAGACAATGATTTTGAGAGATCTATACTTGAGCTTTGGACGTAAATTTGAACCGAGCAAAAAGAACTACAATTTTAAAGATCACGTGGTCGAGCTAAAGAAATCTCTCAAGCATTAGATTTTTTCAATACACGTGCCCTATGTTATGAAATTGGTCAGTCCCGCCTCCTTGGCAAGTTCAACGGCTCTTTCCCTCTCATTCCTGGTCAGCCTTCTCCGCAATTCTGAAATTTCATGAGCCCTCCATTCAGGTCTGTACTGAAACATGACGTTAACTCTAACCCACGTTCCAAGGTTATTGGCAATCCAGTGTAGAATAGGCTTCGTACAGCATTCAAGATGCTCAGGCAACACCAACACTCGTATAATCAGTTCTCCATATTTCTTGGCGTAAAGATGATTACGAGTGCATGCTTCCCAGTAGCCCGGAGCGTCGGATATTCTCTCAGCACACTTGTTATTTCCATACTTGAAGTCAAGCAAGTACACATCCGCAAATCCAGCTAGAAGCTTAGCTGTTTCCTCACTATAATACGAGTTGGAGTTCCAAACCACTGGAACGTTGACGTTGACCTTCTTAAACGTTTCCAACCACTGTTCCAGCCAAGGCGTTGGCTCTCCACCCACCAAATTGGCGTTTCGACATCCCCTTCTCCGTAGATGCTCCACCTCCTTAGCCAATCGCTCTGGAGAATATATTTCGCTCGCTTCACGCCATTGGGATATTGACCAGTTTTGGCAGTGAAGACAACGTAGCGTACAGCCTAACGTGAATATTGTTCCGGACGGAACAAGCTCTGGCTCTTCGCCCATATGCTCAAACATGGTGGAAACTGTGATTCGCGTTCCGCATTTGCATTCTCCAAGTTCTTCAGCGAGCCGGTTGAAACCGCATCTACGAGTGCAGAAATGGCAGCCTTTCAAAACACGGTTTGCAATTTCAATTTTCAGATCAAAATATGACTTTTCAGGATTATCCAGCGTTTCTAGGTTTTTTTGGCGCGAGTCAATTTCCTTTTCAAGATTATAAAATTCTTTTGTGAGTTGATCGTGAAGTTTCCATAATTCTGATGCAGAGTCGTTTTCAGTGAAGTTTGCTGGCAGTTTCTTGGCGATCATGAATTTGGCTGGCTTGTCATCTTGCATAACGTCGAAGTACCGAGCTAAGCTTGTTCGAGCCTTCTTATCCTTCAGTACAGCAAAGGCGTCAGTTCTCCAGACAGTCCACATATATGTTCATCTATGAAATAGTAGGGTCAAAATGCTATTTATGTGTAGAACAATATAGAATGTCGCAGTTCTTCTTCTTTAGAAGCGCGATTTCATATTGCGCTTAGCGTTACAAAAGAGAATAAGTATAGAACGATGAATAAAGCTCCTACTTTCTCTCTTAATGCGAGTAAGGATATGATCACAATGGGAACAAATATTGCATACAAGCCCGTGATTAAAGCAAGCCCCCCAGTTACTACAATGGGAACGATTGATGACCCGATTCCAATTGAGTTGATGATCTCTGGCAAATCCGTTCCCATGGATGCTAGTACAAGGCCGATCATAAGCGGAGAAACTTCCCATTCTGAAGCGATTTTTATTAAGTGTTCAATTGCTTTGTCACTGGAAATAGTTAAAACCGCAATTCCAAAAATGGGAGCTACAATTGCAATTATTGTTTCAAAGGCTAATTAAAACGCCACTACGCTAACTGCTTTCTTTCAGTTTATAAACTTGTTGAGATACACAACTGGAACAAAGAATGAATAGTTCAGTTAAACTCTTATTTTGTTTAGCCGAATAGTTAACAGAACGCAAATCAGGGAAGGATTGTTATGAATAAAACGTCTCAAATCTCTGGGTTCTACAAACTGAACCCAAAGGAAAGAATGCAAATCGTAAAAGATTTTGCAGGACTAACCGACGAAGAAGCCCACATTCTCCAGTCAACGGGATCATTAAAGTTGGAACTAGCCGATCGGATGATTGAAAACGTGATCGGAGCCATGCCCGTACCCCTTGGAATCGCAACAAACTTTCTAATAAACGGAAGAGACCACTTAATTCCCATGGCCATCGAAGAACCTTCAGTGGTGGCTGGAGCCAGCTACGCGGCGAAGATGGCTAGAGTGAAAGGAGGCTTCTTCACCAGCAGCACCGAACCGATTATGATTGGGCAGATTCAAGTCATTGGAATAGACAAACCGTATGAGGCTAAAAAAGCCCTTTTAGCGGCAAAAGAAGACATCATCAAAAAAGCAAATGAACAGGACCCAATGCTCGTGTCAGTTGGCGGAGGCACTAAAGACCTAAACGCAAAAGTGATACAAACAAGCACAGGCCCCATGGTTATCACAGAACTCCATGTGGACTGTAGAGATGCAATGGGCGCAAACGCTGTGAACACTATGGCAGAGGCGGTTGCGCCGATGATTGAACGGATAACTCATGGAAAAGTCTACTTGAGAATCATTTCTAATCTAGCCACTGAACGGTTAGCGAGAGCTCGAACTGTGATTGCGAAGGAGGCGGTGGGCGGAGAAGAAGTTGTAGACGGCATTGTGGAGGCATATGCCTTTGCTGAAGCTGACCCTTATCGAGCTGCAACTCATAACAAGGGTATACTAAACGGCATAATCGGCGTCGTAATCGCTACATGCAACGATCACCGAGCCGTGGAGGCAGGAGCCCACGCGTACGCCGCAAGATCAGGACATTACGGTTCCTTGACGGTGTGGGAAAAGAACAAAGACGGAGATCTTGAAGGTTCAATTGAACTGCCCATGGCAGTGGGAATCATTGGCGGAGCCACTAAAGTGCATCCGATAGCAAAAATAGCGTTAAAAATCTTGGGTGTTAAGACGGCTCGAGAGTTGGGAGAGATTTTAGCCGCCGTTGGGTTGGCTCAAAACCTCGCTGCATTGAGAGCCCTAGCCCATGAGGGCATCCAGAGAGGACATATGTCGTTGCATGCTAGAAACGTGGCAATTATGGCAGGAGCATCCGGAGACCTAATAAATTTGATTGTTGAAAAGATGGTGGAAGAACGTAAAATTAGGTTGGACAGAGCAAAAGAACTGATAAAACAATACAAGGAAAAAGGGAAACTATAACATTCAGCTTTAGTTATTCGCTTTTTAAGAGAGGATAATAGTTGATTGTGGTTCCGGGTCCAGCCTCCCTTGAGTTGGGTCAAAAAATCGCAGAACTACTGAAAACAAAAGTTGTCCCTGTAGAGTTTAAGCGTTTCCCAGACGGAGAGTCATATATTCGATTTGATGGTAATGTTGAAGCTGAAGATGTGATAATTGTTCAAACAACAAGCCCGCCTCAAAACGAAAACTTCCTTCAACTCTTCCTCATGGCAGACAACGCAAAAGACATGAAAGCAAGAACTATCACCGCGGTTGTTCCATATCTCGCTTACTCGAGGCAAGACAAACGTTTCAGACCCGGCGAAGCATTCAGCATAAAAACCATAGTGACATTGCTTGAGGCATGCGGCGTACATAGAATCATCACTGTGAACGCCCATAATGCGAAAGTTTTAAGAGATTTCAGAATACTTTTTGACGACTTATCAGCCATCAGTCTTCTGGCTGAACACTTTAAGAATAAAGGTTTCGACGGCGCATTTTCTCTTTCTCTTGGCAAAAAGGCACGGGCTGTAGCGGAAGAAGCAAACAATGTTTTGAAGGGAGGACACGGATACGTTGAGACGCGGAGAGACCGCTTGACGGGAAAGGTGACTGTTGAAAGAAAAACTTTGTCTGTGAAAGGCAGAGACGTAATCATATTCGACGATATCATCAGTAGTGGCGGCACTATGATTAAAGCAATAAAATGGATTAAGGAACAAGGCGCTAAAAGTGTGTATGCAGCCTGTGTGCATCCTCTCCTCGTCGGAGATGCTCAGGACAAAATTATGAAGAGTGGTGCTGATGGAATTGTGGGCACGGACTGTGTTCCCAGTTCTATAAGCTTGGTTTCAGTTGCTCCTTTAATCGCGAAAGCCCTAGCCAAACGAGGAGCCTAAATTAGTGACTAAAAATTTCTATTTACTGTCCGGCGAACATTCAACCCTGCCATCTTCTGAGTTGAAGTCTATCCTAGAAGCAGAGAATCATGAATATAAAGTTCTGCAAAAGTTGACGCAAGTTCTACGAATGGAGACCGACGTTAACAGCGTAAAACCCATAACGTTTAGATCAGCCATGACAAAAACTTGCGCCAAAGAGTTGTTCAACTGCAACGCCAAAGTCGCTGACATATTCCAAAAAATTCATTCCACAGCCCTAGAAAAGGTTATTAGAAAGGGAGAAAGCTTCGTTGTTCGGATAAGAAGGGTGAAGGGAACAGCATCCCACCTTGACAGAGTGGAGTTAGAAAGAAAACTCGGTGAACAGATTCTGAACAAGGTTAAAGGAACAAGAGTAAATCTAGAGAATCCACAAAAAACTTTTTTCGGAGTCTTAACGGACAACAAACTAATTTTTGGATTAAAAACAGGCGAAGTTCCAACTAAACCTTTCAGTGAAAGGCGACCTCGAAAACGACCATTTTTCCATCCAACTGCCATGCAAGCGAAACTTGCGAGGTGCATGGTTAACCTAGCCCAACCTAAAGCAGGTGAGTTAGTGCTGGACCCTTTTTGCGGAACAGCTACTATGCTAATCGAGGCTGGTCTAATAGGATGTCGCGTAGTCGGATTTGATGTTAAACGTCACATGATAAAGGGCAGCCTGCTAAACCTTCTTCATTTTGATGTAAGACCTGAGGGATTAGCGGTTGCTGATGCTCGACATCTTCCTATGGTTAGGGCTGACTGCATTGTAACTGATCCTCCTTACGGTAGGTCAGCGACCACACTTGGATGGAGCACCAAGCAGATAATGAAGAAATTTCTGTCATCAGTTGAAAACATGCTTCCGAGAGGAAGAAGAATATGCACAGCCTCTCCGAAATCGATAAGGGTGGGAAACCTAGGTAGAGAAGTGGGATTTAAACATGTGGAGTCCCATCTTGTGTATATACACAGAAGCCTAACGAGAGAAATAGCGGTGTTTGAGAGGACATAAGAAATGAGTTTGCATATTATTCTTTTAGGAACTGCTGGAAGCATTCCTACAATTCAGAGAAGCCTACCAGCCATAGCCATTCAGCGTAAAGGCGAGCTCATCCTGTTTGACTGCGGCGAAGGAGCGCAGAGACAGATGATTCGAGCTAAAATAGGGTTCCATCGAAAAACAAAGGTTTTCATCACCCACATGCACGGAGACCACGTTCTCGGTTTGCCTGGACTTTTCCAAACCATGTCTCTGCTGGATAGAGAAAAAAAACTGGAGGTTTACGGACCGCCTGGAATCAGAGCGTTTGTGGAGGCAACACAACAAACTGTTCAGTTCACCTTAACCTTTCCCATCGAAGTCTCCGAAATAGAAGAAGTTGGTTTGATTTGCGTGGAGAAGGAATATGAAGTTCACGCAGTTTGGGCTCACCACACAGTACCCAGCCTAGCATACGCGCTAACAGAGAAAACACGACCAGGAAAGTTTCATCAAGAAAAGGCGAAATCTCTTAGAATCCCGAAAGGCCCTCTATGGTCAAAATTACAACATGGTTCACCTGTCAAACTCCCAGATGGACGAATCGTCAAACCAAAGGAAGTTTTGGGACCTCCCCGTCTTGGAAGAAAAATCGTTTACACGGGAGACACTCAACCCGTAGAGAAGCTTGTGGAATTCGCTGAAAACGCAGACTTGCTGATTCACGAAGCCACATTTGACGATGAACTGGTTGAGAGAACTCATGAAGACGGTCACTCAACACCCAGCCAAGCAGCAGAAACTGCAAAAAAGGCAAGGGCAAAACGGTTAGTTCTAACTCATATTAGCGCTCGATATAAGAGCCCCGATCTATTACTTGAACAAGCGAAGAAGATTTTTCCCAAAGTGGATGTAGCTGAAGACTTTATGAAGATAGACCTTCCTCTTACAGACAGAATCTACTGAAGAATGAGCAGCGGGTTTCATTATTGCATTAGTCAGGTTCAAATATCATTTAGGATTGTGGTGTACAAGAATTTGAACACAGCTTTGTGGGAGTGTTCAAAAGTATTGCATTAAGTATTCTGAAGCATATAGTAAAATGTAGTAATATGAGAGGAAGGGTCAATGGACAGAGACGAAGAAAAAGAAGAAGCTGTAGACCTGTGGCTTCTAGCGAAAACATTGAAGAAAAAAGGGATTTCGAACTCTATGATAGAGAAGATTTTATGGCTTTACAGGAATTCAAATAAAAACTAACGGAATGAAGGTGATGGTAAAAAGAATAATTCAAGTGAAGAATTTCCGCAGGGTTTGAAGGCTTTCTTCCACATGTTCTATCGATTCTAACATTATAACGTTATCATATTGTACAGTCTTTACTGTCTTCGCAACGTTTGTCCAATCTACGGTGCCGTATGCTATTCCAAGATGCACATCTTTAAGTCCATCATTGTCGCTCGCATGCATATGCACAATTTTATCAGAGAATTTGGTGATGAACTCTTCAATTTGACGGTTTAAGTTAGCATGTGCAATATCCACTACCAACCCTATGTCCTCGCCGAGTTCACTGTAGAAGCGGGAGAAGTCCTGCACGTTTTTCATAAGGAACGGGTGCGGTTCAGGAACATTCTCGATCGCTATCTCAACCTCATGTTTTCTAGCAATCATCAACAATGCGCGTACAGATTCTAGGTTTATTTGCCAATCCAATCCAGGATAAAAGTAGCTGGTACCAGTTTTCAGTCCAGGATGAAAAATCCACAGTTGACAATCTAGTTGACTGGCGTAAGAAATTGATTTTTCAAGTCGCTTCAATATTGTTCGTCGCAAAACTGGAGTTGGAGCGGCTATGTTGATGTCTGCGAAGGGTGAGTGAACCGTTAACTCAAGATCATGTGCCTTAGCCACTTTCCTCAGAGTTTTTACACGTTTGCTGTTAAGTGTATGCAAACCTTCATCAAGGAGCTCTACATGGTGCACGTCAACTTCATGAAGGCGTTTCAAGAGAGAGGAAAATGGTTCACTGAGACAGAAGAGCATGGACAAGCCGATTTTTATTTTGGACATGTTCACTACCTCTTAGCTAGTTCAGCTATAAACGTTTTATTTTCAACCGGTTGTTTAGACTGTTTTTGGAGCCAACCACTCAATAAGTTCACGAGGGCTATCACATTGAATCTGAACTTTTATGGGACCCAGCGGCGATTCAGCAGTGGGTTGCGAAAATGAAACATGCCCTACATACGCCACTTGCTTATTCAAATAGAAAACTATGAATTTTCCGCTCAACCCACCAAAGAGCACTCTTCTGGTCGCGTCGCGAATCCTCTCCCTGCGAAGCAGATTGTAGAATTTCGTGAGACCATCCATTCCTTCAGCTTTTGCAACAAGTAAGCTTCCCTGCTTCAGCTGTTTAATCTCAAACTCTGCGTTTCCGAGGATGTTTTCCACGGCTCTCTTCACTTTCTCTTGATCTTCGGTAGGGTTAATTTCAACTTCTACTTGAATGGCTATTTCATTCATTTCGTTATTATGTCCTCCAAAACTTCACGAATCTTTCTTTTCAGTTGTGCCTTTGTTCCATCATTCACAATCATGTAGTCTGCGGTTGCTATTGCATTTCCTAACCCAACACTGAGTTCTCGCAAGTCGCGTTCCATGAAGGTTTCCCAGCCTCTTGGGTCGTCACTTCGTTTTCTCTGGAATAGGCGTTTAAACCTAGTTTCAGGTGATGTGTGGACGGCGATGAGGATGAAGTTTGGGAAGTGCTTCTTGAATTTTTCCACTTCATGATGACTTCGAATGCCGTCAACAATAACGACTTTTCCTTTTGCTTTCTCAATTTTTGGAATGCATCTCTCAGCTATGACATATGAACCTTTCTCTTCTCTAAGATTAAGCATGACCGCGCCAATGTTCTCTGGAGTAGGTTTCAGTTTCCTTCGTTTAGCCTCCTCTCTTATCTCGTCTCCCATAACCACCACCGAATAACTCATTTTCTGAACGATATCTTTTACAGTAGCCTTTCCGGCGCCAGGCATGCCAGTCACGCCCACAACTATCTTTTCCTTCATCGCTACATCATTTCTCCAACTTGTGCTTTTTTATCGTATAACATTTCGGTTAAAACTATAAAAGGAGAGATGCCTTGCACAAAATTCTATATGGATAAACCTATTAAAGTTCTGACACAAAAAAGGCTGATTAATGATGTTTAGCAGAGATTTGTTGGAAAAAATTAGAGACGATTTTCCAAGAGCAGTTTCCGACTTAAATGGACGAAAAAGAGCATTCTTCGATAACGGCACAGGGACGTTGGTTGTGGGAAGAGCAGCCAAATCCGAAGCTAAAGCTCGCATCGACTGTAGCGCCAATGTAGGAGCAGATTTTGATGAGTCTAGAAAAGCAGAGCAAGTTATACTTAGTGGAAAAGAAGCTGTAACGGACCTATTGAATGCGCCATCACCAGACACCATTGTTTCCGGAGAATCAGCTACGGCTTTACTTTTCAACTTAAGCTACGCTATCGGAAAAGAACTCACTGGAAAAGAAAACGTGGTCACGACTAACTATGAGCACTACGCGAATATCAGTCCTTGGGTAGAACTAGAAAAGAGACGAAAAATTCGAGAAGTTAGATTTACACGTTTAAACAAAAGTGAAGGAACCCTTGATCTAGATCATTTGCAGAGTCTGATAGACGCTAAAACGAAGGTTGTAACAGTTACAGCCGCTTCAAACGTGCTTGGTACAAAAAGTCCTCTTGAAAAAATAGGTAAAATCGCTAAAGAAGTCGATGCCTACTTCGTAGTTGACGCAGTTCACCATATTGCTCACGGCCCATTAGATGTCAACGCATTGGACTGCGACTTTCTTGTGTTTTCAGGATACAAGCTGTTCAGTTCCCATGGAAGTTTTCTTTACGGCAAAAAAGATAATCTTGAAACACTTAGACCTTACAAGGTTGCATCAGCCCCTGAATATGCTCCTTACAAGTGGGAATGGGGAACCCGAGATCAGTCCATGTTTGCAGCTATACGAGGTGTTGTGGACCATTTTGTTTGGCTAGCTGATCAACTGAATAGTCAGTATGAAGACAGTTTCACCGAATACTCTGGGCGCAAACGATCCTTAAAAGTAGCAATGGGTGCTATTGAAAAGTATGAGTTAGAGTTGTCCAAGGCAACGCTTACGGGTCTCGGTGACGTTAAAGGCTTAGGGGATATGTCGAAGGTGAAAGTTTATGGACTAAATGACCTGAACTGTTTGAAGGAGAGGGATCCCACTTTTGCATTTAAAGTGGAAAACACGCCTGACGATAAGGTAGTTAGACGCCTCTGGATTGAAGGAGGCATTGCAATGCGTGCCGAAGACTTCTATTCACGAGCTTTAGAATCCTACAACCAGCAAACAATGATCCGAATCAGCTTAGTCCACTACAACACCTTAGAAGAGATTAGAATTTTCTTGAAAACCTTAAACAAGATTTGTGAATCTATATAATTAATTATATCATGGTGAGTTGAGTTGGCTGACGCTAAAGTAAAATTCGGCGTGTTACTGCCCACCTTAACGTCAAAGTTTGACCTCGCTTCTTCAGCAGCGAGAGTTGCCGAAAAAAACGGATTCGCTTCTGTCTGGTGCATCGATCACATAATCTGTGAACCTGAATTTTATAGACTTCTAGGGGTTAATTCGGATTCTTTTAGGCTCCTTGAAACATGGACTACACTAACTGCAGTTGCGGTTCAAACGAAAAAAGTGATGCTGGGCACAGCTGTTAGCCCAATGCCCCGTTACAATCCTACATTTTTGGCTAAGATAGTAACGACTCTCGATGTTGTTTCGAAGGGCAGAACCATACTGGGAGTAGGAGCTGGACACCACAAGCCAGAGTTTGAGCTAAACAGTTTTCCTTGGAAGACAGTGCACGAAAGAATTCAAATGATGCGGGAAGGAGTGAAAATAATCAAGGAGTTGTGGACACAATCGCGAACAACGTACGTTGGAAAATATTTCAACGTGAAAGAAGCCCCCCATGAACCAAAGCCTATTCAGAAGCCTCACCCAGCCATTTGGATTGGAGGAAACATATCAGCTATGTTAAAAGAAACAGCGGAAATTGGAAACGGCTGGATTCCATACCATCTGACTCCACAAGAGTACGAAGAAAAATGGAACAAAATTGAAAAAATGGCGGAAAATGCTGGAAGAAAACTGAAGGAAATAGAACCTGCATACTTCATGGATACCTGCATCGGTTTAGACGAAAAATTAACCATGAAAAAAGCCAAACTCTATGTTGAAGCTGGATATAAGAAAGATTTTGAGAAAATCAAACACCACGGAGCTTATGGGACGCCGAAAACCATTGTCGACCAAATCGAAAAGTTCATTGATGCTGGAGTGAAACATTTCGTGCTGGTTCTGGTTCCTCAAAAAGACATTCTAAACGCTATCCTGCTTTATAGCGAAAAAGTGCTTTCTCAATTCATCTAGTATCATGCCTTGAAAACATGCTCTATGGCTATGTTAAAGGTTAATCTCTCTCATATACAAAGCTCTCTATATACTCCTTATGTTGTGTGGTTCGCAAAAGACTACCAGAAAGGAGACTTGAAACACAATATTAATTCTCATTTTCTAAGGTTAACTATTTTTTCAGCTTTACTGAACTTCGCAAGTCTTGTATATGTTTCTCATGATCGTAGATCCATGATCCGTCTTTAAAGAGTTCATGGTGTATTTCTTCACGAAACCATGTTCCCGGCCTCATATCTAGAATCAGATAAGTATAATCTTGTAGAAAACCATTTTTGCTGAGTTTTGAGAGGCTGTCTATAAATTTTCTAAACTCCTGTTTGGGAAGGAGTATCTGGGCGATTATCGCATTTTCGCCGCGAATCTTGCCTATGCTCCATGCAAAAGGTTTATCCATTAGCGATGAAGTAAACCTAGCCATTTTTTCCTTACTTTCAAATTCAAACATAAAAATGAACAGATCAGATACTTCTCTATCGAAAGGGAATACAGTTATCTGAAAATCTTCCATCAAGCCTTGTTCAATGACGTGTTTTTGATAATGATACCTGACTCTTTGCAGACTTATTCCAAGCTTTTCTGCAATGTCAGTCAAGCTTATAGTTGCGTCTTTCTCTAATTCACCTAAGATGAATATGTCGGTTTCGTCAGCTTTTATGGGGAAACTCTCAGGGTCTATGAGGGTATAAGGTAGTTCTGTTCCTTTAGTCGGGATTTCTTCAATCCATTTATCCCACGGAAAAACCCATGTTTTTGATTCTGAATCAAACCAATTACGTGTTAGGTTGACAGTATGGAAGCAAGTTGACCAAAAAACTTGTATGTTTTTGGTCAGCCCAAGTCTTCTAACCTCTTCAAGGAATTGCTGAAATTCAGTTTCATGTCCTTTCGGAATTACGTAGACTGCAAAGAAACCTTCAAATCTACCGTAACATCGGCTCAAGTATATGCAAAACCCCTTTATTTCCAAACAGTTGAAAAGTATTTCCTCATATCCGGGGACTGATTCGATAAAGACAACGGCTTTCTTCAGCCCTAAATTTGTGTGATAAACATTTATATGGCATCCTAAAGAAAGAAGGGGAGCCATGCGTTTCATTCTAGATCGTACCAATTCAGTGTTTATGCGGAGTTTCCTTGCAACTTTCGTCAGGTTTCTAGGCCCATACGTTGCCAGAGTTGCTAAAATCTTTACGTCAAGATTGTCTAGATTCTTGTGTAATTGTGTTCTCATGAATTACCACAACTGTAACCTTCTCGCTAGACCTTAGTAAACAGTTTGCTTTTCTAAATTTTTATTAGTTTGGCAAACCCGGGCTACCTACCCGAGCCATGACGACTATTGCAGAGGAAAGAATCCATAATGCTCCAATCGCGATGGTCATTGCCCACATCTTCCTGTTCAAACACATCACCTCCTTTTTTTATTTTTTCAGCAATTTTATCATTCTTTACCTTAAAATATAAAAGGAGTATGGTGCTATGCTCTATAAGTATCTACGGTGATTGATTTGGAATCGGAACTCTTAACAGACATGAATGAAAAGATTGTCAAAAACTTCTTGGACACATTGATTTTGATGAAGTTGAACGAAGGTTCTATGAGCGCTTATGATGTCATCACATATATTCGTAGAAGATTTCAAATCGCAATTAGTCCTGGTTTAGTCTATTCTCACCTATACTGTCTAGAGAGAGACGGAGTAGTGGAGGGAAGATCGACCCAAAGGAAGAGGATTTATGAGCTAACAAGGAGAGGCGAAGAAGACGTTAAGGCTATCCTAGATTTGAAAGACAAAATTCTAGGTTTGGTGGTAAACCTCTTTATAGCTCACTAAAGCTTTCACTTCTGTGAAAACCTTTGTCTTTGCCACCTTTTATGCATGTATGCGTTGCGCTCGCGTTGAGAGGTTATAGAGACATAATATCTAGCAAGTGAATGTGAGAGAAGTTAAAGTTTAATGGGGGTCTGTTAGATAGACCTCTCACTTTTTTCAACATAGGTTTCAACAGTGGAAAAACCTAATAGAAGCCTCAAAAAGCTAGTAGGATAATGTAATACTGAAGAGTTAGGCGAGAGAACAAAACATGTCAGAAACGATACGAAGCTTCATCGCGTTTGACATAGACAACGAGTCAATTATCAAACGATTTTCAGAGACTCAAGCCACACTGGTCAACACGGGCGCAGATTTGAAACTTGTGAAGCCTCAAAATATTCACATAACGATGCGGTTTTTAGGAAATATCTCACAGTCCATGGTTAACCCAATCCATGAAGAGATGAAGAAAACATCCCTTACTCCATTTAACGTGGAAATCAAAGGCTTAGGAGTATTTCCAAAACTAAAATACGCTCGAGTAATTTGGGCTGGAATTCAAAAAGGCGCTGATGAACTTGCAAACGTTTTTAATCAAGTGGAACCTCTTCTTCGAAGGCTAGGGTTTAGACCCGACCCAAAAGGTTTCAGTCCTCACCTCACAATTGCCCGGGTGAGAACGGGTAGAAACAAAGCTGAACTCATACGGTGCATTCAAGAGCTAACCGACTACGAGTTCGGCATTGTCAGGGCAGAATGTTTAAGACTTAAAAAGAGCGTTTTGACACCGAAAGGCCCCATCTACTCAACCTTAAGGGAGGTTTGCCGTTAAAAACAATATTCACCCATTCTTTCGGTGGTGTTCATGACCTTAACTCTTGAAGAAGTCTGTGCAGAAGTTTTGGAAAAAACTACTCCAGACGGAAGGGAAAAAAGATGTGTTCTAGAATTGGCAGAAAAACTTAAAGAAAAAGTGAAGATGGCATCTGAAGAGGTTGGGATAGAAGCAGAAGTTAGGGTGGAGGGTTCAGTTGCAAAAGACACATGGCTAAAAGAAGAGCCAGACATCGACATATTTATGCGAGTGCCCACCACCATGCCTCGAGAAGCTTTTGGAAAAGTCTGCCTAGGAATTGCAAGGAAAGCCACAGAAGGACACAAACAGATTGAAAGGTTTGCAGAACATCCTTATCTAGAATCTTGGGTCGACAACGTAAGAGTGAACATTGTACCGTGTTATAATGTGAAACAAGGCGAATGGCTAAGTGCCACGGACAGAACACCCTTCCACACAGACTACGTTAAGCCTCTTCTAAACAACCGACTACGGGGACAGGTTAGACTGCTAAAAAGATTCATGAAAGGCATCAACGTTTACGGAGCTGAAATACGAGTCGGAGGCTTCAGCGGATACTTATGCGAGCTTCTCACCCTTCACTACGAATCATTTATCGATGTGCTAAGGTCAATTGCCAACTGGAAAGAAAGCGGAGTAGTTGATCATGAAGGTTACTACAAAGGAAGAGAGTGGGAAGCAAGAAAGATTTTTGAAGAGCCCCTTGTAGTCGTGGACCCCGTTGACAAGGGGAGAAACGCTGCGGCAGCCGTGAGAAAGCAGAGACTAGATGAGTTCATAGTTGCGTCTAGAGCGTTTTTCACAAACCCTCATTTAGAATTCTCTTATCCACTGGAGACAGTAGCCTACGAGACTAAAAAACTCGTCAACACAATAACGACTCGCGGTTCCACTATAGTTTTTATAAAAATTGGAGGAGTGAAGACAGTGCCAGATATCTTGTGGGGGCAGCTTTACAAATCACAAAGGTCGCTGAGAAAGATGCTTCGGCAACACGACTTCAACATCATCCGCGACTGCGTTTGGAGCGATGAAAAAGACTTTAACATATTTGTTTTTGAGGTGGAACAGCGTTTCCTTCCACTTATAAAGAAACATTTGGGACCGCCCATCGGTAAGAGAGAAGAATGCGACAAGTTTTTGCGAAAACATGCTGGAGCCATGAGTACTTTATCTGGACCGCGCGTCGAAGCAAGTCGCTGGGTGGTTGAAACTAAAAGGAAACAAACGGACATTGTGAAACTCCTCGCTGAAAAACTGAAGGATGGCGGTAGACGCGTTGGAGTGGCTAACCTAGTTTCTCAAGCCGTTGCGAACACAATGGACATCTTGGTTAACGAGGAGGTCATGAAAGTGTATTCGTCTAATCCCGAGTTCGCGAAAGTCCTGACTGAGTTTTTGGAAGGAAAACCCAAATGGCTTAGTTAAGCAAAAAGAAACAGACAAACTATATATGAAACTGAAACGTGACTAAGAGGCGGTAAAAGAAATGACGTTGGAATTAAGCCGTCAAAAGATGCGGGAACAAGCACTTAATCGATTCAAATACCTCAGAACCTGTGTGTTGGCTAGAGAGTTATGTCTGCTTGTACGCGCCAACCGGGTGACGTTTAACGTGGAGGATGTCAACAATTCCTGTGCTTTTGTCGCTAAGTTGTGCCAAGAGGCGGGTTGCGAGGAGCCCAGCACACTGTGCAGTAAAGCTGCTGAAGCTGTTCTCACCAGTGAAGAGAAATATCTTGAACTTTGTGAACAGAGCTGTGGAAAATGCAGTGAATCCAGACAACCTAAAAGACCACGGCGCGGAGAAAACGCTTATTATGTTGCATAAAACCGAGAAACCATAAAAATTAAGAGATTCTGCGTGGATTCAACTAGAAAGTGCATAATCTGCCCTTGCTGAAAATAGTGCAGAGGTCGGTCAGTGGCTTTTAGACTTTTCCTTCTCTTGCTCTTCCAAAAACTTCTGCTGACACCTCAAACAGCAGAAGACATGTTCCTTTCCATCGATAACTTTTGTATAGGTGGCAAACACACATTTTTCAACGGAAATTTCTGCTTCACATGTTTCACATTTTCCTAAACAACTCATTTTTTCACCTTCTTTTTCTCTAAATAGTCTTTTATGGCTGCCTTCAACGCGTCTGCAGCCAAATTTGAACAATGCATCTTCTGTGCTGGTAGTCCGTCAAGGCTTTCTGCCACGTCACCCCGAGTTATTTTTGATGCTTCTTCAAGGGTTTTACCTTTGGCGAGCTCAGTGGTCATGCTGCTTGTAGCTATAGCAGCGCCGCAACCGAAGGTTTTAAACTTAATATCTACGAGCCTATTGTCTTTAACCTTAATGTACATGGTCATAAGATCACCACAAACAGGGTTACCAACGGTTCCTACACCATCTGCGTCTGGAATCTCACCTACGTTTCGCGGATTTCTGAAATGTTCCATAACTTTTTCGCTATACATCCTTATCACTTCACCATTTCTTTTGGAGTTAAGGGAGACATTGCCCTCAACTTCTCCACCACGCCCGGCAACACTTCAAGCACGTAGTCTACATCCTCCTCTCGGTTTTGTTTGCCCAAAGTAAACAGCAAAGACCCATGCGCCTCCTCATGAGCTAATCCTATAGCAAGTAACACATGCGAAGGTTCTAAAGTTTTTGTAGTGCAAGCAGAACCCGAGGACACTTCGATGCCAAACATGTCCAGGCTTAATATCAAAGATTCCCCTTCAATGTAACTGAACCGCAGACTAGCATTGTTCGGTAATCTTTTAGTTGGATGCCCATTCAAATAAGAACGATCAATACTGTTCAATGCACCTTTTATTAGTTTGTCCCTCAACAAACGCAGCCGCTTGCCTTCAGTTTCCATTTCACTCTCCGCGATCTCCGCAGCCTTAGCCATGCCAACTATGCCTGGTAGATTTTCTGTGCCAGATCGTAACCCTTTTTCTTGACCGCCTCCATGTGTGACAGGTTGGATTTTTGTTCCTTTCTTAACATAGAGGGCGCCTACACCTTTAGGTCCATACATGTCGTTCGAAGAGACGGACAGCAAGTTTATGTGTTCATTTTCAACGTTGACGGGTATTTTTCCTGCCGTTACTACAGCGTCTACGTGTAAATAGATTTCATTGTCGCTAGCCAGTTTTCCTATCTCTCTTATCGGCTCAATTGTCCCTATCTCACCACTTGCATGTGTAACAGAGATGAGAATTGTATTTTCGTTTATCTCGTTCTCAAGTTTTTCAATGTCAACAATGCCTTGATTGTTTACTGGCACATACGTGATTTCGAAGCCTTCTCTCGCGAGGTATTTGCATGTGTTCATCACCGACATGTGCTCAATAGTGGTGGTGATTATGTGATTGCCTTTTTTCTTGTTTCGGTAAGCAACTCCTTTTATTGCCAGATTGTTGGACTCGGTGCCTCCTGAAGTGAAGCTAAT
>CAYFTS010000187.1:0-9338 GCA_964346135.1 uncultured Candidatus Bathyarchaeia archaeon
ATTCTGTACTCTCGAAAAACAAGAAAACGTTTCATCGGTTGCACTAACTACTTCAAAGGCATCTGCACAACCTCGTTCCCACTTCCACAAAAAGGAACTGCCAAGCCAGCGCAGAAGAACTGTAAAGGATGCGAATGGCCTTTAGTGTTCGTGCGGATGAGGGGAAAAAGACCGTGGATGTTGTGTTTTAATCCTAAGTGTCCATTAAAGGAAGAAAGAAGGAAACGTAATGAAATGCAAAGTTTGCAAAAGGGAAACTGAAAGCAAATACTGCGAGTTTCATGACAAAGCCTACAGAAACATCGTGAAAGAATACGATGTTTGGAAAAAGGCTTCAGACATTTCGTGGAAGGAATATTTAAGTGAAATAGCAAACAACCTATATACTGGTTTATGGGCGAAAGAAGTTGCTGAATCTTTAATTTCCGAAACTAAATGAGAATTTGGCACTTTTAATCTCAATGAATTCTTTTAAAGTTTCGTCACTTGTTTAAAATTCCATTTCTAACATCAGTTGTTCCTTTCTGAAACCAAGTCTTTTGTAAAATTGAATAGCGCCTTTATTCTTTTTTTCAGTCCACACATGAAGCTCATGATATTTTCTCTTCCTAAAAACTCCAATAATCTCCTCAATCAGCCTAGTTCCAATCCCTTTGCCTCTCATTCTTTCTGTTACAACCAAATTTTGAACTTGAGCCAAATATGTCCCATGAGAAACATCTGGAAAAGCCCACATATCAATGAAACCAACAACTTCCTTGTTCATTTCAGCGACCAAACACAAATAGTCGCCATTTTCTAATGCTTTTCCTAATATCTCTTTCCTATCACCAACAGAGCTACCTAAAAGTTCTTCGGAAAGCGAATCTATTTTGTTGAAATCTCTTAAATTTGCCTTGCGAATTTTGAGGTTCATCTTCAACCCAATTAATAAGTTAGAAAATCACATTTATTAAAGAAACACCCATATACTGGTTTGTGGCAAAAGAAGTGGCGGAGTATCCTAGTGAAAAGCGGGGAGAAATAAAACGTGTCAAGATGGATTAAAAGGAAATTTTCGTCTTTCACTTATCTCGCACGAAAGACCTACTGGAAGATGGTGACCGCTAAACCGTCGCTGCTCGTTACCGCCTTTGCAGCAATTGGTCTTTGCGCTTTTCTTCTCGGAGGCGGAGTCTACGACATTCTATTAAGACCTCGCATTATGTGGGGAAACTCTTTTGTCCATCCTCGCCTACATGAACAGGTATTACTAGAAAGCCTAACCGCGATGATCGTTTACGCAATGGGAGTTACAGGTTTCCTTATAACGTATCAGAGCACGAAATATGCTTATAAGCCTCGCCAAGCCTTCATGATGCTACTAACTGGTGTCGCTCTCATCTTCATCGCATATTTATACATTGAAATCGTCTTATGGCTAAAGATAGGTGGTTAAAAAACAAAAGGGACGCACTAGACAAGCAACACGATTTCTCACCAAGGTGTCTTTTTAAAGCCGAAAAGGAACGCCAAGACGTTCGTTAAAAGATGTATCGGAGGCGTTATGACTATGATAATTAAAATAAGGTTAAGATTTAATGGAGGTAACGTTGGAACCATTAAGGAAAAAAGAAGGGCACCAACAACGAAGTCAAGCTGATCTAAAATTGGAAACGAAGCACCGGGAGGAAAGTCCACTCGCCGCTTGACAAAAGAGTCAAACAAGTCGCCTACCAATGCTCCAAAAGAAAGCACAAACCCAAGCAGCAAATTAGATTGATACAAGGGATACACGCCATTTTGAACAAAGCCCACCAACGTTCCAACAATCAAACCAGCAAAAAAGCCTCGAACAGTTTTGTGCGAGCCAAATATCGGCTTTCCATCTATAAAGGTTCTACCAGCATCAATTGGACGACCTCCACCGAAAATTACGGGTACTGCGTTAGCACAGTAAGCTGGGAAAATGAAGTACAAAGCATAGGCAATATCCACAAATATTGTCATTACAGCTCGCCCCTATTATTTTGGTTACATAGAAATAAAAACTAGCATTGTAGCAGTCATGACGATCACTGTTGAGCTTTAACGTCTATAGTCCCGGATGCCGTTGCTTTCAATGGAAAAGTAGCCGTTCGCAGGACGTTTGCGGTTCGGATGTTTTTCAAGAACAGTCTTTATTACGTGAGACTGACTGGTGTGTTTTAAGTTAAGCACAACGTCGGACCAGAATTTCAACACTCTTGTTGCTACGGGTTCTTCGGAAAGGTATGTCTGAGTGAAAATGCTTCTAACTTGGCTGATGATTAAGGCTGCTATTTTGTGGGTTTTAGCTATCTGAGCTAAAGCAGCAACCTGTCTGTGCAGTTCTCGATTTAACGTAAACGTTTTCTTCGCATCTCCCAACTCAACACGGTATAGTGACGAAATGGTGTCGACAATCACTAGCCTAACTGTTTTAGTTATGTACGTGTCAAGATTATCTATTGCTAGAGCTTGTTCCTCAAAAGTTGTTGGCTTCACTAGGGTTATTAGAGGAGAAACTTTCTCTGAATCATAATAAGCTATTTGCAACAGTCGCCTCGGAGAGAACGTGCCATCTGAATCTATAAAAATAGTCTTGCAGCCTATCCTAGCAACGTTTACTGCACACTGAACAGCCAATGAGCTTTTTCCAGTTTCCGCCTCTCCGTAGACGAGGGAGAGAGAGTTGCTGGGAAAGCCTCCCTCCAACAGCTTGTCTAAAGAACTGCAACCTGTTGAAACTATGTGTTGCAAGAGTTTCCACAAAAAGCGAATATTAAGTCTAAAACATAAATAACTTTATCATAAGTGAAGCATGCAAAGGCGACTTCATAAAGACTAAGATCAAGTTCAGTATATTTGATTTTCACAAAGCCTATGTACTCCACATGAGTTGGCATGTGTTTAATTTTGAGAACATGCAATAGATGATGTTGCTGCTTGAAATTGAGACCAACATATTTAAGTTATGCGACTGTTATGGAAAGACAAAGTTAAAGGGTGGTTGAGTGGGCAAAAGGAAAGTCAAAAGCGAAGAAGAGCTTAGTAATATTAAACTGCCTGTGGCCAACGACGTCATTTGCATAGCCAAAAAAATGTTGGGGTTCGATCGAGTTTTAGTGAGCTGTCAAGACGGCAAGGAGCGCCTCTGCAGAATCCGAGGAAAAATGAAGAGAAGAATGTGGATAAGGGTGGGAGACATCGTTTTGGTTTCTCCATGGGATTTCCAATCAGACAAGCGGGGCGACATTATATGGCGATACAAAAGAAATCAAGCCGAATGGCTAAGGAGAAAAGGATACCTAAAAACTTAAAATTTTAGCGTTTATGACGCTTTGAAATTTTCTTCTTAGCCACTTTTAAATGGGTTCATACGTAACCCTAAGCATCCTGAACCATTAATCATAATAGGCAGACAGCCTATCTGTATGTGTTAATAATTATGTAGGGTGATGTGATGCCTAGGGATCCTGTCTGCGGCGTGATTTTGGACGAAAAAACATCTAAATTTAAGATCAAGCATGAAGGAGAAACATACCATTTCTGCAGTGTGACATGCAAAAAAAGGTTCAAAAGGAATCGAAGGAAATTTGTAAAGTAGATCAGATTTCTACCTCACTTTTTTGAGATAAAAAGAGAGTTTAAAATCCGAAGTTTGTACAGTTCAGAGGTGAACGTTAGTCTTTGCATATGTTGTCAGTGAAGGTACTTTTTGATACTGGTTAGCAGAAAAATCCAAATCTAAAAAAATTCAAATAACGCAACTAGAAGAATTAAGGAGATAAAACACGGGAAAACTGAGTTTATGAAAGCTAAAATCGCGTTAGCAACGGTTTCAGGGAAAGCCTACTATAAGTTGGTGAGCGCGCTTAAACAGAGAGGTGTGTCCTTTTTGAGCCTAACGCCCAGAGACGCTGTTCCGCTAACCGTCAAAGTAGTCATCACAACTGAGAAAGAACGCCGCCTAGTGAAGCATTCAAACGTCCTTGTTTTCAACGAAGAAACAGACGCCACTCCGGTTGTTAATGAAGCAATTAAAATTGTTCTGGGAAAGAAAATCTATGAAAAAGTTGTCGTTGGAGTAGACCCAGGTAAAACCTTTGGTTTAGCAATTTTAGATGACGAAAACGTTTTGGAGACTGTCACATGCTCAAGCTTGGAGGAAACCGTGAATGCTGTTTTGCTGATGTTGGAAAAGCCACAGGCCATAATCAACGTGGTGAAAATAGGAAACGGTGCTCCGCTTTACACTAAACAGCTACTGGATTTGTTAGATGAAGCTTTGCCGGAGGAGGTTGGAATAGAAATCGTTAGCGAGGAGGGAACGAGTCGTTTCGGTAAGGAAACTGTTCATCGAAGAGACGTGAAAGACGTTATGTCCGCCATAAGAATTGCGGAGAGAAAGGGGAACGTTTTTCACAGGAAGAAGAAATGATGAAACGTAATGTTGAGAAAGGCAAGACTTTGCTGGTTGACGGCCCAGCTTCTGTGACTTTTCTTTCAGGAGAAGTTGAAGTTTTCGGTGGAAGTCTTACGGTGGGAGAAAAAGTTGTTATACGGGATGGAAAACGCTTGCTCTTCGAAGTGAATGAAAAAGCTATGTTTGACTTGAAGTTGGGTGAAAACGCTTCAGTTGAGGAGGTAGAGGGAACTACAATTCCTTCCTCTTGGCAAAACGCTTCAAAAGAAGCAGCTTCGCATGGAAAGCCAGTGATAGTTATGGTTATGGGTGAAGTTGACTCTGGGAAAACAAGTTTTTGCGTTTACCTAGCGAATAGAGCATTAGAAGAGAATTTGAAAGTGGCAGTTATTGATGGTGATTTAGGGCAATCAGATCTAGGTCCACCTTCAACAGTAGGGTTCAGTCATGTTACTGAGCCGATAAAAGATTTGTTCGAGATGAAGGTGGAAAGCGCGTGTTTTATTGGAGTGACGACTCCAAGCTTAGCTGTGAGCAAGGTTATAGAAGAACTGACAACGTTAAAAAACAAGGTTTTGGAAACTGACGTGGAGTTTTTGATTGTCAACACGGATGGTTGGGTTGAAGGTGAAGACGCGGTGAAGTATAAGGTTCAGTTAGCAGAGAAAGCGGCTCCCAGCATAGTTGTGGGAATACAGCGAGCAGACGAGTTAACTCCTGTACTGACTGTGTTGAAAGAAACAATGAGAATCATTGCTATAGACTCTTCACTGGCGGTACGAAAGAGAAGCCGGGATAAACGAAAAATCTTGCGTGAGTTGGGTTACAAAAAATATTTGAAAAACGCTAAGGTTAAGTTGTTTCAGTTAAACCAAATCAAAGTTAAAGATTTCTTCTCAGAAAGTCGGGAGAGTTTGACAGAAAGGAAGATACAGGAAGATTTGCTCGTGGCATTGCAAGATGCGCGGTTGAATTTTCTGGGAATCGGAATTCTCTATGGAATTGACTTTGAAAGAGGATTAGTGAAGGTTTATACGCCGATCAGTGAGAACGTGTTAACCATTCTTGTTGGTAAAGTAAAACTGAACAAAGAGGGCAAGGAACTGGACTAAACCCAACTAGAAAACTGTGTTTTTTCTTAATTATTACCCAAGAAGAAAAGCAACTACAGACGCGACCTAGCATTAGATAACCTTTTTAGTTAATTAATTGACGTTGACTCTCTTAAGGAAACAATTTCATGAAGTAAATTAACCACGGGATTTGAGAGTATGATTTACGAGAAGATAAAAAGTCGGAGAACGATTAGAAAGTATGGACGGAAGGATGTTCCTGAAAAAGTCTTGTTAAAATGTGTGGACGCTGCTAGGCTGTCACCTTCTGGCGCTAACCGTCAACCTTTAAAGTATATCATCGTTAACGATCAGAACCTACTAAAAGATGTGTTCGGCACTTTGAGTTGGGCGGGATATCTGCCAGATTATGAACCCAGTGAAGAAGAGATGCCGAGGGCTTACATTGGCATACTTTTGGACAAAAGCCTTCGCAAGAACCCTGGTCACGATGCAGGCATAGCGGCAATGAGCGTTTCCATGGTTGCCTACGACGAAGGCTTAGGCTCATGTATCCTCGGCTCTGTTGATAGAGAAAAACTGAGAAAGATCTTGAACGTACCAGATGGTTTTGATATAGTTCTTGTAGTTGCCCTTGGATATCCAGCCGAAAATCCAGTGGCGGACAAGATGAAGGACGGAGACATAAAATACTGGCTTGACGAAAACGAAGTATTACACGTGCCGAAGAGGGAACTTAAAGACATAGTTAAATGGAATGGATACTAACGCGCGTTTTGTTTTTGCTTGTTTATTTAACAAGAGAATATCTATGTTAAAAAAGTAGAGAGTTTACCTATCAGAAGAATTTCCCAACTCTCTAGAAGGGCACAACATTCTAACAGGACAAAGCTTACAAACTGGTTTTCTGGCTTTACAGTATTTTCTTCCAAGAGAAATAAGCAAGAGATGAACAGGAAGATAGTCTTTAGGCTGGTAAAGAGTTTGAAGCGCCTGTCGTACACCTTCATAACCAGCATCTGACGGGGCTAATCCCAACCTCTTTGAAACACGATTCACATGAGTATCGATTGGGATTGTTGGTTTTCCAGCACAGAAGTTGAGAACAACATCAGCGGTTTTAGGTCCGACTCCAGGCATACGCAAAAGCATTTCTCTAGCCTCTTCTAGTGGAAGAGAGTAAATGAAATCAAGCGATCCTCCAAACTGTTCAAGAACCATACGAGAAAGCTTCTTTATAGTTCTAGACTTATTCCTAAACAAACCCCCAACTCTAATAGCCTTCTCAATCTCTTCCACACTCGCATCCGCCAAATCCTTCGCAGTAATCGGAAACTTTTTGGAAAGGTTTCTAAAGGCTCTGCCCGTGTTTCTGTCGGCAGTAGCCTGCGAAAGCACTGTAATAAGTAGCGTTTGAAACGGGTCTTTAGGCGCATCAGCCCATTGTGGAAGAGAAAAACTGTTCCGAAGTACATGAAGAATTTGAGTTGCCCTCTGCCCTGTCATACAGCTTCACCGATCCCGCTCTTTTTTGAAAACAATAAATAGTGACACGCAGAGCTATAAATACCGTGTAGAGGGTTACCCATGTCACCAGCAGAAATTGTTCAAAAAGAAATAGAACAAAACAACAAACATTTCTCAGCAGTTTATCTAGAAACCAAAAATGCAGGTTTAATTCTCCTAAGCGAAGGAGAAGACAGGTTAGGAACACTGGCGGTAGCCATACCACAAAAACAAAAAATGGTTGGTCCCCCACTCTCTTCCATACTACTCGGTGACCGAAACGTCATAACCGCTCGTCTGTTCGCCGAACGGTTAGCCCAAAAAATGAATAAAATCGGGTTAGCATCCGTTTTCATCAAATCAATAAGCGAGAGAGAAGCTGGCCCCATTCTTGTTAAATTGTTTGAAAAAACCATGAAAAAGGAGAAAAACAAAAAATGAATCTACGAAATTTTCTGGAAGAAAAAGAGAAAAAGAAACAAGTTCTTCACATAAAAGACCAAGTCTCACCTCGCTTCGAAATCTCATCCATCATAAAAGCATTTGACGGCGATCCCATACTGTTCTTTGACAAAATTAAAGGACACACCACAAAAGTTGTAGCCAACGTCTGCGGAACACGGGAAAGATTCTGCTCAGCACTGAACGTTGATGCGGAAGAACTGTATCGAAAGCTAATTGACGCTTGGCGATCACCAACCCCACCAAAAATAGTGAAGGAATGTCCAGTCAAAGAAGTAGTTGAAAAACCAAAACTATCCAAAATCCCGGTTTTGACACATTTCAAAAAAGACGCTGGACCATACATAACCTCAGCCATAGTATACGCACGAAGCCCTGACAAAAAAATTGAAAATGTTTCTATACACCGCCTCCTCGTGCTTGACGATACCCACCTAACAATTCGCATAGTGCCAAGACATCTCTTCAAACTATGGGAAATGGCTAAGAAAGAGAAAGAAGACATGGAAATTGCAATAGCACTTGGCTTAAACCCAGCCGTCTCGCTGGCAGCCGCGTCGCCACTTCCATTCGGCGTAAGTGAGTTCGACGTTGCAAACACACTGCTCAAAAACAAATTCCGTCTCACAAAGTGTGAAAACGTGGATGCCTATGCTCCAGCAGACGCTGAAATGATATTGGAGGGAATCATGTCGGTGAAGAAAGAAACTTTGGAAGGTCCACTCACAGACGTCACTGGAACATACGACATCAAGAGAAGCCAACCCTTCATAGAGTTGGTGAGCATGATGCATCGCAAAGACAGCATTTACCAAGCGCTTTTACCGTCTGGAGCCGAACACAAGTTGCTGATGGGTTTGCCACCTGAAACAAAAATTTGGGAAGCCGTTGCGAAAGTCGTGCCCGTTGTAAAGGCTGTTAACCTCACCAGCGGTGGATGCGGATGGCTTCACGCCACAGTCTCCATAGAAAAACAAACAGACGGAGATGGAAAAAACGCGTTAATGGCGACTTTTGCAGCTCACCCAAGCCTAAAACACGCCGTACTTGTTGACACTGACATCAACGTTTTCAATCCTGAAGAAGTAGAGTGGGCCGTTGCAACCCGATTCCAAGCAGACAAAGATCTGATTATTATCCCAAACGCAAGAGGGTCAACCTTAGACCCATCTGCTAACCAAGAAACAGGGTTAACCACAAAACTCGGCGTAGATGCAACCCGTCCCCTATCAAAACCACGCTCAAAATTTGAGCGAGCAGAAATACCTACAAACCAAAGAATCGACAAGATAATACGCAAGTTAAAACCAGCGTCATAAACTGAGTCTTCTTCTATTTCTCTCTAAAAGGCTTAGATCCATCGATTCTCCTTAATTCAGCTTGAGTTTTCCCATGAAGAAATGATAGCTCATAGAGGAATGGAAATGTGGATTTCAAATATGAATTTTAATGCGGATTAATTTATAAACTCAATCAGACAAAAATTGTTTCGGTGTACTTATGTCTCTAGAAGTCGAAGACGTCATGGTCGAGGATGTGATTACCACTGATGAAGATTCAACTGTGATGCAGGCAGTTAAAACCATGAACAAACTCGAGATTGGATGTTTAATCGTCATGAGAAAAGGAAAGCCTGCTGGAATACTTACTGAAAGAGACCTCCTTACACGAGTTTTAGCTAAGTCCAAAGATCCGAAAAAAACCAAAGTCTCAGAAGTTATGTCAAAACCCCTCGTTTTTGGCAAGCCTCACATGGAAGTTGAAGAAGTCGTAAAACTCATGTTCAAGATGAAAATAAAGAAGCTTCCTGTTGTGGAGAAAAACGGGCGACTCGTTGGACTGATAACTTTAACGGATCTTGTACGTTTCCA
>CAYFTS010000188.1:0-8775 GCA_964346135.1 uncultured Candidatus Bathyarchaeia archaeon
AACTCCCAACTCCGAGCCATAGCGGAAGTCTACGCATGTGATGACTCCCAAGAGAAGTTCCTGCACGACTTCGTAGCAGCGTGGAACAAGGTAATGAACCTTGACCGCTTCGACCTCGCCTGGTCGTAGCAAGAGCTAGCTAGCGACGATGCGCGCGCGGGAGTGCGTCTGTGGCGCCGGGGGTGAGATTTGAACCCCCTACAGCATGGAGATATCACCCGCAAACTCCCCCTTTTTCTGTTTTAAAACAAGAAATTATGTGGGTGCATAATTAAGTCTTAAACTTGCAAGCGCACACTCACAGCACAAATCTTCCTTTGGTCACACCCGTCTCTTCTCTTTCTCCATTCGTGAGCTGGAAGAGTCTTCTTAGCAACTCCACGTCTTCCCCAGTTTGCTTTATGCCTCTTCTCAAAAGAACCCTCTTCTGTGTTCTAACGGCTGACTCGAGTTCTAGTTCCACGGGATTTGGTCCGAGGCTCTTTCCCCAAATAGTGAAGGAAGGCACGTCCTTTGTTACAAACCCATGTACGTGTGACGCTACACCTATCTTCCTGCCCGTGTAAATCTGTGTTCCAATGGAGGCTTTGACGTGATCGCCTATGAAGCAACCGACCTTTTTCTGGCCAGTATCCAACTTTTTACCTCTCGTCACGACTTGAACTGTTCCATAGGTGTTTTTGAGATCCGAGTTGGTTGTGGCGGCCCCCAAGTTTACCCATTCCCCAATGTACGCGTGTCCTATAAACCCTGTGTGGTACTTGTTTGTATAGCCATGAACAATTGTTTCTTCCAGTTCACCGCCTATCCGGCAGACGTGTCCTACGCTGCAGCCTTCCCGTATCAGCCCGCTGGTAATGATGGAGTTGTTTCCTATGTAGGTTGGACCGGTAATTCTTGAGCCTGAGTGTATAATGGTTTCGCTGCCTATGTATATGGGGCCATCTCTAGCATCCAAAGTCACAAAAGCCTCGACAAATGATCCCTCACCAACGTATACTTCTTCCTTATCACCATACACCATAACCTTGTCGCCCATTGTTCCTTCACATCCCTTCTTACCTAACACGGAATAGTCCTTCACGATCAATTCCGCGCTGCTTTGAATCAAGTCCCAAGGATAGGTGAGAAAATCCAGATCGAAGGATTCCAGAGTTTGGCATTCACTAATCAGTTTTTTGCATGTGAGGCGGGTAACGGGTTTGCACAGTTCTTTCGCGTGCTTCCTAGCTACGTCTTGGGTGATGTGAGCCAGAGCAATCCTATCTCGTTGCGTGATCAGAACGTTTCTTCCAAGCTTCTTCTCCATCAACCGCTTCACCTCCCCATCTACGATCAAAGTTCCATTTATCAAAAGTACATCATCATCGAATGAGTCAGATTTGTTCACTGGACATGAAAAGCGCCTCCCAAAAGTAGGCGCCAAATAATCTCGCGTAAACAAGGCAAAACGAGATTCAGAAAATACTCTCTGGGCACGTTCAAGAAAAGTGAACATCCCACTTCTACACTCAAAAACGGGTCTTGTGTAAGTGAGCGGCAAAAAATTTTCGTAAACCTCATCTTCAAATAGAGCTACAATCATTTCTTCGTCCTTCTTGACGATTTTCAACATTCACGTTATATTAAACTCTTCAGTAAAAAAGGTTATAGGAATCCTTTTCAACCAATATCGCTACTATTTAAATCAAGAAGTTGAAAAAATAGAGTGGGTGCCGCATAGGATCTTGAGGTGACGTTTTTGGTTGAAATATTTGGTTGCGTCCTAAAGGAGGGTAATGCAGCGCAAGTTGTACACTCGGCCCTAAAGAAACTTGATTACCGCGGCTACGATTCTGTAGGGGAAGCAGCAATTCACAAAAACAAGCTGTTGACGAAAAAGGATTGTGGAAGGATTGATGAAGTTCACGCGCGGTACGACTTGGATGATCTTCCGGGAAGGATAGGAATTGGGCACATAAGGTGGGCGACGCATGGCGCTCCTTCCCAAACGAATGCGCATCCTCACGTTGATTGCACTGGGCAGGTCGCTGTCGTTCACAATGGAATAATCGAAAACTTTGCAGGTCTAAAGAAGGAACTTGAGAACCAAGGGCATGTGTTCGAGTCTAAGACCGACAGCGAGGTCATCCCCCACCTCATTGAAGAAAATTTGAAGAGAGGCCTACCCTTCATCGAAGCAGCCCGTGAAACCATAAATCGTCTAGAGGGATCGTATGCCATCGCTGCGATTTATGCTAAAAAGCCTGACAAGATTGTTTGCGTTCAGAAACAGAGTTCTCTTACCATTGGGGTCGCTGAAAACGCTATGTATATCGCGTCTGACATCTCAACGTTTCTTCCCATGACAAAAAGAGCCGTTAAGATTGAAAACCAGGAATTTGCCGTTGTGAGCGACGGGAAATATGAAACCAGAAAAATCGCCGACTGGAGCCTAGTGCAAAAAGAACCCAAGCTTATCGAGTGGACCCCCGAGAAAGCTGAAAAACATGGTTATTCCCACTTCATGCTCAAGGAGATCCACGACCAACCTTCGTGTATTCGGAGCGCGCTTAAAATACAAGACAAATATTTGGAGCTGATGACTGCTTTCCTTGACCGTGCAAAAGAAGTTTTCTTGGTCGCCTGCGGGACCTCTTATCACGCCTGCCTTGCGGCCTCCTACATGTTTTCTAACTTAGCTTCCTTGTCAACTCATCCAATCGCAGCATCAGAGTTTATTCAACAACAGGGGAGATCCACTAGCATTGATAGCACAATTCTTGCCGTAAGCCAGTCTGGAGAAACAACTGACACGCTTGCCGCTGTTGAACATGCGAGAAGCCAAGCTGCAACCATCTTAGGGCTAACCAACGTGGTTGGATCCAGCTTAACCCGTGTTTCACGCGTTTATCTCTGTCCACAGTCAGCTCCTGAAGTTGCGGTAGCGGCAACAAAAACCTTTACAGCTCAGCTTTGTGTCCTCGCTCAACTAGCGTTGCGGCTCGCCAAGAAGAGGGGAAAGGTGTCTCACGTGGAAATTGAGCATCTCGAAGAAAAACTGGAACAGATTCCAGATGCTGTTGAAACAATTCTTCAAACCCAAGAGGACAGAATAAGAGAGATTGCTAGAAAGTATCGAGACAAAGAATTCTTTTTCTTTTCAGGACGGGGGATAAGTCTAGCCACTGCTTTCGAGAGCACACTTAAGCTCTTGGAGACAAACCACATTCCTTCCATGGCTTTTCCAGGCGGGGAGAAAGAACACGGTCCCATTAGCCTAATTGAGCGGGGCTTCCCAATTGTTTTCATCTGTCCCAAGGATGGAACCTACGAAAAGATCTTGGAAGACATTAGGGAAATGAAGGATCGTGGAGCATCCATCATTGCAATAGTTGAGGAAGGAGACACGAAAATCAAAGCATTAGCTGACGACTACATAGAAGTCGTGAAAGGTATACCCGAATTTCTGTCGCCAATCATGTTTGTCATCCCGTTGCAGCTCTTCGCCTACTATATGGCGGTTGAAAGAAGATGTGACCCAGACAGACCTAGGCACCTAACCAAAGCAGTGACAGTCAAATAGTGAACTACGCACCATGTGTTGCTCGTGCTGTGGTGCCGCGGGCCGGACTTGAACTGGCGACAACCCGGTCTTCAGCTTCACCCTCGAATAATCGCTTAGACGAGTCGGGTGCTCTCCCAATCTGAGCTACCGCGGCACGTACTCAACATGAAACGCACGTTCATTTTTAAGTTTTCGCAAAAACTGGTGCTTATGAGTTCCATAAGACATTAATCGAACCAGCATACAATGATAAATTCACCATAGATTCAGCGTGGTTTGGAGGGGCAAGTTACACGACTACTTTTGGAACAAAGTCTCGGAAAATTACCTTAGCTACCATGTTTGGCGTTGCGGTGTTTATTTCAAAGATTGCTTTGCCTTCTCCGTTTGACAAGGTTCTGGTTGTGTTTCAGGCGTTGTTTTTGGCTTTAGGAGCCTTGTTAATAGGCGTGATGGGCGCAACTTATGTGTCATTAGTTGGAGGCATTCTAACAGCATTTTGGAGAGCTTCTACGGCTCCGTTAACTTTGGCGTTCGCAGTGATATATGGATTGTTAGTTGACGGTTTAATCCCAGCGTTTAAGGCTAAAAGTTCAAAAGGAGATGTTAGGTCCTCTAGGATGGTCGCTGCGGTAACTGTCAGCACTGGAATTGTTGGTTTAACAAGTTATTATGTTAGTGTTTTTGTGATACCGATCATTACACGGAGTTCCATTGCCGTATACATTGCAGGATTCACAGTCAACGTGGTGGAGACGGCTATTCTTGTTGCGGGATTGATAAATGGATTCATAGCTGGATACGTAGCTTCGTATGTGTGGAAGAGGAATCTACGACAGCTTACGACCGCATGAACTCCAAGATTTTATGTCACACTTATTTCATCTAGCCGATTGCTTCTCCAGTCTAGCAAGTTTTTTCTTCTTTCTCTTCTCTTTCCTTTCCTTCTTCTTTAGAGGCTTAGGTTTTCTTCCTCTAACCTCTCCCTTCATTCCACCCTTCGAACTTCCGCTCATGAGAGCGTCCCCCAAGACAAGGTTGTTTGCGCTTCTTAAAAATATTATTCGAACAACAGGCAAAAATCATTTAGGATAGAGTTGGTGAGGCAAATTGGAAGCAGTGAGTTGCGAAAAAGTGGAATTTTCTGGGTGCCGATTAGGTTATGTAAAGGTCTATGACCTGTTTCATTCGTTTTGGAGGAAGCCATCCTTTTTTGTTTAGTTCTCTTATTACCTTGGCTAATGGTTGTGTGTGTACGATTCGGGCAATATCTGAAAAGGTTAGGAGACCCACGAGTTTTCCATCTTCCATTATTGGAAGTTTCTTTATGTCCTTCTTGAACATTAGTCTTGCAGCGTCTTCTATGTACATGTCTGGACCTCCAACTATTAGAGGAGTAGACATTATTTCTGAAACTTTTGTTTTTTCTGGGTTCTTAGATTTTGGAATTATTCTTTTTAAAATGTCTCTTTCAGTCATTATCCCTATGGTCTTTCCGTTCTTTGTTACAATTAGACATCCGATCTCATGCTTGTTTATGATTTCTACGGCCTCTTTGACCGTTGCATCAATTCGTACTTTCATTACTTTGCGAACCATTACCTATTTGACGTACAATTTTTAGTGCACTCCAGAATTGATTGTTTAGGTTGGCGTACAAGTTGCCGTGTGTCATGAAAGCGACGTACAATAAGGCTTTCCTCAAATGAAACCAATGCAACAAAAAACAATGAATGGTGGGCCGGGCCGGATTTGAACCGGCGATCTTCGCCGCGTGAGGGCGACGTCTTAGCCGAGCTGGACTACCGGCCCACATCAAAGTTTAACGACAAACAAATTCCTTTAATATCTTTCGTAGCATCTACATGTACACAAAAGGTAAAGAGGTCCATACAGAAACGATTCAGCCAATTATTTACTTATTTCTCGCTTTTTCCACCGCAGATTCTTGCTTCTACATTTCCTACATTTAGTAGCGCCAGAAGCATTCCGCGCACCACACTCCCGACAAATCTTCATATACAGTCGACTTTTTTGAGCAATAGTTTTCTTAAATGGGTCCATGATTGGCATGTGAGTTCCTCCTCAATTGGCTACCTTTCAGATTCAGCGCCACCAAATATATTTTTCCTTCTCTTCAGCTTCTCAGTCAATATTTTTGCTACGTCACTGGGTTTCTCAGCCACACTAACACCCGCCTCCCTGAAAGCATCAATTTTGCTCTGAGCAGTTCCAGCTTTACCCATAATAATGGCTCCAGCGTGCCCCATCCTCTTCCCTTTTGGCGCAGTTCTACCAGCCACAAATGCAATCACAGGCTTAGCGTATCCTTTATTAGCGATGAAATTCGCCGCCTGTTCCTCCGCATCTCCCCCGATCTCACCGATCAAAACAACTGCCTTAGTTTGTTCATCCTTCTCAAATTCCCTAAGAACTTCAACAAAGCTTAAGCCGACAACAGGGTCTCCACCTAACCCCAGACAGGTAGACTGCCCTAAACCCATTGTGGAAAGTCCTATCGCAATCTCGTAGGCTAGAGTTCCACTTCTTGAAGCAATTCCCACGTTCCCCCGCTTGAAAACGTGGGCAGGCATAATTCCAAGCTTACACTCGTCCAGCGTAATAATGCCGGGGGTGTTAGGACCAATAACAACTGCGCCTTGATGTTTTGCACGTGCCATAACTTGCACTGTGTCTTTTACTGGAATGCGTTCAGTTATAATTACAATTGTTTTCAATCCACTCTCAAGAGCTTCAAGCGCAGCGTCAGCAGCGAAGGCAGCGGGAACAAAGATTATAGAAGCATTTGCCTCATGTTTTTTCAATGCTTCTTCCGCTGTATCATAAACTGGAATGTTATGAACGTTTTTCCCACCTTTCCCAGGCGTCACGCCCGCAACAATTTGAGTCCCATATTCAAGCATCAACTTCGTGTGGAAGCTTCCTTGAGTTCCTGTTATGCCTTGAACAATGGCTTTTGTATGCGCGTTAACAAAGATTCCCAAAGAATAGTCATCCCTCAACCTTTGCGATTTCAACAGCTTTTTCAGCTGCTTTTTCCATGCTGTCTAAGACGTGGATTCCTGCCTCTGTGAGGATACGCCTTCCCTCTCTCTCGTTTGTTCCCACCAATCGTATAACCATGGGCTTGATAAAACCGATCCGCTTCTTTGCTTCCAAGATGCCTTTAGCAACTTCGTCACATCTGGTGATGCCGCCTAAAATATTGATAAAGACGACGTCAACCCGATGGTCGGACAAAACGAGGTTGAGAGCAACAGCTATTTTGTCAGAAGAGGCTCCGCCACCCACGTCAAGAAAGTTCGCTGGGTTTCCACCGTACAGCTTAATTGCGTCTAGCGTAGCCATAACTAAGCCCGCGCCGTTTCCAATCACACCGATGTTTCCATCGAGTTTAACGTATACTAATCCGCTCTTTTGAGCCTCCAACTCTTGGGAGGTTAGCTTGTCTTCATCAATTTTTGTTAACCTCTTCTGAAAATCAGACTGTCGATAAAGCGCGTTGTCGTCAATTATGAGACGAGCATCCGCTGCAACAAATTTTCCCTCAGACGTTTCAACTATAGGGTTCATTTCGCACAATTCAGCGTCATAGTCCATCGCCACTTTGTAGAGTTTTAGAAAAATAGCAGTGAGCTCCTGCATTTGACTTCCCATGTAGCCCAGTTTTTTGGCAATCTGACGAGCGTGATAGGAACGGAAACCGTACAAGGGGTCAACTGAAACCTTTATGATTTTTTCCGGAGTTGCAGTGGCGATTTCCTCTATTTCCATCCCGCCTTCAGAGGAGGCTATTGCCACGTAACTGCGATTAGAGCGATCCACGGTTATGCTGAAATAGAGTTCTTTATGTATGGAGAGTTTTTCTTCCACCAAAACGCTTTGAACCTTTATGCCTTTTATCTTTGAACTCAGCAGTTTACTCAACGAAAGCTCGGCTTCTGTAGGTGAACTCGCAAAGAGGATGCCACCAGCTTTTCCTCTTCCTGCCACCAGAATCTGTGCCTTGACGACAACTGGACCTTGAATTCGTTCAGTTGTTTCTTGAGCTTGTTTGGGAGAAGTTATCAACCCTCCTAAAGGAGTAGGTATCCCGTATTTAGCGAAGATTTCCTTTGCTTCATACTCAAAGAGTTTCAATGGGAAGTCTCCTCATTGCTATTTGAGAGTTTGGATGGTAACGTAAGACCTTGTGTCTTGAATCCCATCCACTGAAGCTAGGTTTTTGAGAGCCTCATCCAGTTTTTCTCGCTCCACTACAAGTATGGCGTCCATGTCGCCGACTACCCTAAAAACTCGTCGAATAGGAAGCGTTACAATTGTTTGGTACACGCCTACTCTTTTGAGAGGCGAGACTTTGACGAAGACGAAGGCAGGATTCGCTGAGATTCCTAGCATGTTAAGTCCTTTTTCAGTTACGTCGATAAATCCTCTACCTGTTCTAATGCATCCTTCATTTCGAAGCTTGCGTAGATGCACATTTAATGCTTGTCGACTGATGTTGAGCTGTTTTGCCAGTTCGCTTTGTTTCACCTCTAGAGTGTAAGTTGTTACGGGTCTGCCTTGTTCGTACAGCATGTAAAGCAGATGAAACGCGTGCCCTGTTGGAATACGTTTGCTCACAAAATCACCTATTTCTAGTTAAACTAAATTTTTACATATGTAAATTAAATGATGTACATTATATAAAAGTTATACTATTACAACATCACATTCTAGCTGCAAAACCGTAACGTATTTATTCCTAAGTTAAACCATAAATATGTACGCAAAAACAAGGAGTGAGACAGTGAAATGCCAGAGAAAAACGACGTGTTGATTGGGCGAAAGCCAGCTATGAACTATGTGTTGGCTTGTATAACCCTCTTCCACGGCGGAGCAAATGAAGTAAACGTTAAAGCACGCGGAAGAGCAATCAGCCGAGCTGTTGATGTTGTCGAGATCGTTAGACGTCGGTTCCTACCCGACGTAAAAGTTAAAAACATAGATGTCGGCACAGAACAGTTACCATCCAATGAAGAGGGAAGAGACACGCCTACTAACGTCAGCACCATTGAGATAAAACTAGGAAAATAAAAGACGTTAGCAACTTAACAAGCTCCGCCACTCCTTCTTTATTTTTTTAAAAAAAAATCCTGAACACTTCACGCTACGCTAGAGAAGAAAAATTTTTCCTCTCGGTAAGTTTATATGACCTCAATACTCTC
>CAYFTS010000189.1:0-4187 GCA_964346135.1 uncultured Candidatus Bathyarchaeia archaeon
TTATCCAAAACTGGACCTTTTTTCCAGCGAAGAGTTTTTCCGGTTGCTACCATAGCTCTTGACAGAGCTTCAGCTTCATCTATACTCATGCCCCATACGTGTAGGGCTGTGACGAAAGCCGCAAGCTCGACGTCACTTAGATGGCGTTACACTACATCTTTAATGATCTCCATCATTTCCGACCTTCGAAGTCGATGCCCTAAAATTTTGTCCCGTATATATCCTAGGGATTCAGGTCTCTCCGCAGTTTGAATTTCAACTGTTTCTCCAGAACGAATGTCTAATGCACTACTTACTTCATCGTATATACCCAGTGTTTTTCGGGGAAAGGTTGCCGCGACGTTGACGATTGCCATTGCGCTTTTTTTTCGATACTTGATTATTATTCGGTCAGAAGGGTGGAGTCCTAAACGACTTGCATATTCCTCGTCCATGACTACGGTAGGTTTTCCAGATTCAATGCCCAGAAGTTTGACTTTCAGCTCCATTTGTTTTCTCACCGTTTACGCTAAATTGAAAACTATTAAATTGCTCCGCAGTGAAAAAAGTTTGGGATGAAATGATTTGAAATATGAAGATTTTGTTGATCTAACGTATAAACCAGATGAAGACGATGTTGTGTGCGATTTCTCCGTTGAAACGTATGATGAGGATATAAAAAAAATGGCGGGCGGAGTGGCTGCGGAGAGTTCTATCGGAACTTGGACGGAGCTTGCAACAATGAAAGCCTACGTGAAAAAGTTGCATGCCGTGGTCTTTGACATCAGTGGGAGTTCTGTGCGTGTTGCATATCCAATTGAGTTGTTTGAGCTTGGCAACATGCCGAACATATTGAGTAGTGTTGCTGGAAATGTTTTTGGCCTGAAAGATTTGAAAAACTTGCGGCTTAACGATGTGCATATGCCTGGAGAGGTTATAGCAAGTTTCAAAGGGCCAAAATACGGCATAGCTGGCATTCGCAAATTAGTTGATGTGTATGACAGACCTTTAGTAGGAACGATAATAAAGCCAAAACTGGGCTTAAACTTCCAAGATCATTCTGAGGTGGCTTTTAACGCTTGGGTTGGAGGCTGCGACATAGTTAAGGACGATGAGAACCTCAGCAGTCAAAAGTTTAATCCATTTGACGACCGTGTTGTAAAGACTTTGGAATATCGGGATAGAGCTGAAGAGCAAACGGGTGAGAAAAAGATTTACATGCCTAACGTGACTTCGGAAACGAGTGAGATGGTGAAACGGGCGAAGTTTGTGTTGGACCAAGGCGGAGAATATGCTATGATTGATATTTTGACTTGTGGTTTTTCAGCGTTGCAGACTTTAAGAGACCAAGACTTAGATTTGATTCTTCATGCTCACAGAGCGGGTCACTCGGCTTTTACAAAAAATCCGAAGCATGGCATTGCTATGCGAGTGATTGCGAAACTTTCTAGAATTGTCGGAGTTGATCAGCTGCATGTTGGTACTGCCGTGGGCAAGATGGCAGAGACAAAGGAAGAAGTGTTAACAAACTGTGAGGCTTTAAAAGAAGAAATGAGAGGATTGAAAAGAGTCCTGCCAGTTGCATCTGGAGGTCTTCACCCTGCTTTAGTTCCTTCATTAGTTGACATTTTTGGAGTTGATTTTGTTATTCAAGCAGGAGGAGGCATACACGGGCATGAGCAGGGAACAGTGGCAGGTGCAAAGGCTATGAGGCAAGCAGTGGATGCGACGATGGAACGCATAGACCTTCAAGAATATGCTGAAACTCACCGCGAACTACAGAGTGCACTGGAAACTTGGAAAAACATGTCATAAAAATATCCATGGGTGTGTTTTTCTTACCACTTCAAGTACTGAGTGAGGCGATATTACTCCTTCTTCACATATTATTCCGTGAATGAAATTTCGTCTTGTTATGTCAAAGGCGGGGTTTCTGATTTTCAGTTTCGATGGTGCCTCCGCCCATATTTCGTTTGGGTTTCGCTCTTCGATTTTTTCATAGTCACCATACACTGTTGATGGGTCAAATTTCAGCAGTTCCGAGACCACGTAGAAGGGTGTTCTCGCTTCGTTGGCTGCTAGAGCTATTAAGCTTGTTCCTATCTTGTTGATTACGTTGCCTTCTGAAGTTATTGCGTCAGCGCCAACAATTACGAAGTCTACGTTGTTTATGAAAAATCTAGCAGCTGAATCTACAATCATGGTTGTTTTGATGTTTAAGTCAATCAACTCTTTTGCTGTGATTCTTCCTTGAAAACGAGGTCTCGTCTCAGTGCATATTATTTCAAATTTTTTTCCTTCTTTTTGGGCTCTTTCAAATATGTGAGTGACTGTGGATGAGTGGCAGTGAGTTAGAATCCGTGAGGAAGATTTAATTCTTTTAGAACCTATTTCAGCGATTTTCTTCTTTGAAGTTTCCAAGTTTTGCAGGAACTTGTTTGCAGCTTGGTGAACAAGAGTGGCTAGTTCTTTTAGTTCTTTCTGTTTACTTCTTTCCACCTCATGTATGATTTGTCTAACCGCATTCCGCATCAGCGGCTCGGTTTCTCGTGAACTAAAAAGTATGTTTCTAGCCTTGAATAATTCGTTCATGAATTGTGTCTTATTTTGTGCTTTCGATTTTGCTGTTAATTCTTCAATTGCTTTTATAGCAGTTATTGCAACGTTTCGTGCTCCTTGAACTTCTAGTGCTTTTATGCGTCTAGCAGCCCGCTCAACCGCTTTAGACATTATTGTCAAACTCCTGTTATTACTCTCTGAAAAGAAAAAGGGAGGATTGCCCTTTTTAAGTTATAGTTAGAGCTAGCTCTCGCTAATTTTCAGGGTGATTCCACTCTTTCCAGTTAAGGAGCCACTGCTTCTAGAGCATCAAGCACATCATCCAACTTTGTTGGATCTAGCCATAATAGTTTAATTTGGTCCCAGAATGTAACTTGAAATTCGCCACCTATTGTATCGTCTAAGTCTGGCAAAACTTCTTTCCCTTGCACAACTTCTGCTACTTGCCTGTCAACAGGGGGATATGCATCTAATGGTACATGAATATTTGTGGCAATATGACCGCCCTGTGCTACTTGAATGCTTTGGGCTTCTTCACTTGCGAGGAACTTGAACAGTTCTTTTGATTCCTCTTGATGCTCCGTGTAGACCGGTATAAAGAAGTAATCAGCAGCAAAGACCAATCCGTCCGCTCCTGGCAGAGTGAAGACCCCTAAGTCATCTGGATTGTCAACCATGGCTATTATCCAGCTTCCCATAAAGTATAGACCGAACTCACCATTCCACCATGAATTTATTACGGTGTCCCAGTTGAGAGGTATGCTAAAGTATCCGTCTTCAAGCAATGGCACCAATCTGTCAGCAAATATTGTTCTCACAGTTGAGCTGTTCCATGCAGTTGTTCCAGTTGTAAGGTCTCTATGCAGTTGGGAACCTCCGAAAGTTATCAGAAAATGTTCAGTCACATCCGACAATGGCCATCCGACAGCATCTCCACTAGCTATGGGATTTACAATGCCGGGTATGGATGCAATATTCTCTAGTAAGACAACGAACTCATCCCAAGTGTTAGGCGGTACTAAACCATTTTCAGCAAAGAAGGATTTCCTGTACCAAAAACCTGGCTTGACTTTACCCGTATATGCTCCTCCGTAAAGCGTATCACCAGCTTTTACAGGATCAAGGGCACCATGTGAGAAATCCGCTTCATCAATCAAGCCGGTAACATCAAGCACGTGACCGTCTAGACCTTTTTCTTGAATGAACCATGACCACATGAATATTACGTCGCCTGGTGTTGTTCCTGCTGCAAACTGTGCGGGCAAGATAGTTGCAAGATCTTCAGCTCTGAGAACCTTATACTCGACATTTACACCCGATAAAACCTCAAATCTTTCTGGGACTGGTAGAAAATTATCCATTTCATTTCCAGACCAAGGACCAATCACCGTTATTGTTGGTCGTATTTCTTCTTCAACTGCTCTTAAACGTTCGTCAAGGTCATAAATTGCTTCCCAAATCTTGTCAAAAGGGTTTCCACCAAAATCATTAGCCATAACATTAAACGTAGTTCCGATAAGGAAAGATATTATTGCAATACTGGCCACAGTTAAAATTTGTTTTTTCTTAAACAAAACATCACCTCCATTCTCCTTTTTGCAGTAACCTATTATTTCATTTGAAGTACAATTAATGGTTTGTGAAGAAAT
>CAYFTS010000190.1:0-1933 GCA_964346135.1 uncultured Candidatus Bathyarchaeia archaeon
GTGGGAATTAACATCGGCGGAACTGTTAACGTGAAGGGAATAGAAATATCAATGGTTCGTGCTTTTCACTCCTGCACTCGAGGAGCACCAGCTGGTTTTATTCTGAATGGGGAAGGAAAGACTATCTATCATGCTGGGGACACAGGGTTCTTCGGGGATATGCGGCTTATTGGTGAGGTTTACAGTCCAGATGTAGCGTTGATTCCGATTGGAGGCTACTACACGATGGGGGCTAGAGAGGCGGCTGAAGCTGTGAAACTCATCAAACCTAAAGTGGTTATTCCCATGCACTATCAAACGTTTCCCGTTTTGGCTTCCTCAGCCGAAGACTTCATCAAAGCCGTTACGGAAAAACTTCCAGAGGTAAAGGTTGTCGCATTAAAACCAAGTGAAGCCTATCAGTTCTAACTTTCGTAAAAGCTCTTTTTTATTCCTTCACTTTTTCCAGAATAGGAATAACAGTTTCTGGATCAAGAGTTGCAAATTCGTTTCCACCCGCGTGATAGATCCGTTTCACCTTCTCAAGATCGATCTTACGGTTTAAGAAAAATCCCTCGTTCACGTAGGCTGTTAAGACTTCGCCGACGAAAATCGTGTGATCGCCCAAAGGTATCTGCTGACGTAATTTACATTCAAGATGCGCTACACACTCTTTGATGATTGGAGGGCGAATCATCTTAGCGGGCATAGGAGTTAAGCCTATTTCCGCAAACTTGTCGTGTTTCCTCCCGGTTCTCCTACCGCAAAACAGAGTTTCTTTAATTATACCCATCGTTGGAATGTTGACCACAAATTCTTTGGGTCCTGCAATAAGTTCATGAGAATATCTTTGGGGAGCCACGCCTATAAGGAGTAATGACGGATTGCGGGATATGGGCATAGCCCAAGCTAAAGTTATGATGTTCGGCTTGCCTGTCATGGTATTTAGGCAAGTCACTAACACAACGAGCTTTGGATGCAATAGCCGGTAGAATGAAGATAATTTAACTTCAACTTTTTCAGTTTCCAACGAATTGTCCTCCATTTGTTAATTTTTTTTGTTACATTATTTCTCAATGTAAATATTTAATTCTTGGAAAACCTTAAAGAAAACTTTTAACTCTACTGGTTTAACAACGGTGGGACGTTAAAAAGTGTCAACAACTTCCAAAAGAAAAACGGTGCTTGACCCGTGGGGAACAACGGTAATTGAGGATTACAACCGCCTCTACGAAGAGTTTGGAATACAACCCTTCAAACCGTTATTGACTCAAATACCTAACCCAAGCACGTACATGAGACGCGAAGTCATCTTCGGACACAGAGATTTCGAACGCGTCTTAGACAGCATGAAACGCCACGAAAAATTTGCTGTAATGAGCGGCATCAAACCTACAGGAGAATTTCACTTGGGAACTCTAATGACTGCCCGCGAAATCATCTATTTCCAGCAACAGGGAGCCACTGCCTTCTATTGCATCGCAGATATTGAAGCCTACGAAGACAACAAAATTCCTTTTGAGAAAAGTGAAAAAATCGCCGCGGGTAATGTCGCAGATTTACTCGCCCTAGGATTCGATTCGAAGCGAGGCTGCATTTATCGGCAGTATAAGGAACAGCGGGTTAGAGACCTAGCAGTTCTTTTTGGAAGAGCCGTAACTCTGGCTACGATAAAAGCCATTTACGGTGAACGCAACATCGGACTCTACTTATCAGCACTCGTACAAGCGGGAGATATTCTGATGCCTCAACTCGGAGATTTTGATGGTCCAAAACCAACAGTTGTTCCCGTAGGCGTAGATCAAGACGCCCACCTACGCTTAACGCGAGACCTCGCCAGCAAGTTCCGTCGCAAGTATAATTTTATCTCACCTTCCTCCACTTACCACAAAATCATGAAGGGACTGGACGGGTCGCCTAAAATGGCTAAAAGGAATCCAATGAGTTACTTCAC
>CAYFTS010000191.1:0-3727 GCA_964346135.1 uncultured Candidatus Bathyarchaeia archaeon
GGCTCATTCACAATCAATTCGACCTAATATACAGTAAAAGCATTTTGCCATCTGAATTCAGATAGAAAATATGAACGAATAAGCAAAACGAATGTGTAAGGGACTAAAATTTAAGCCCCACACACACAGGACGACGGACGACGGGTAATGGTTTATGGACGGTCCTATACCATGATTACCCTAATTTGGATAGGTTCCTAATGGAATAGGAATGTACAGGATGGTACCGTAGAAAAAAGAGTGAGGGGCAAAAAATACACAAAAACTTACCCTTGCAATGTGCGCATTGAAGTTGAGGTTTCAACAATAAGAATAGGCAAGAGGCAAACCATTGAAACTTTGATTAGTGAAGAAGCGTTGTTATTAGCGAAGTTCCTGAGAGATGAAAGGGAAACATGGACTCCGCGGATTGCCGCCCTGAAATAAGTGTGGTGTACATTTACGCGCCTTCGTATTAGGCTAGGATAATGGTAAGTCCCCGATACCATACCCGCGCGCCTATGCAAATCCTAAAAGATTTAGACTGTTGTGAGATCTATGGTGAGTTTAATGGGGTTTGTGAGGCAGTATACGGCTGGGCATCTTTCCTTAGCAAGCTTTTTTAGTCGTTCAATTTTCTCTCGAGGTGCATCGGAACTCACTTTTACCTTCCATTTGACTCCTTCAACGATAGGTTTCTCAGATAAGCCTAAAACCTTTGAGACGTCTAACTGACTCTCAGCCTCCATCTCCAGTCTCTTAAGCTTGATTCCTTCCATGGCTGCAATCGCTGCGAATGTGAAGGCGTAGCATGAAGCCAATCCGTAAAGGCAATAGTGGAGAGGCCCTGGTTTGGTTCCCCATCCTCCCAGCTTTGTAGGCATGTCAGCATCCACTGTGAACTGCTTTCCCTCGATATCCATTACTGAACGGAACTGTGGTTGGTTCATTTCAAAGATCCATTTTCCAGCGATCTTAGGAGTTATCTTGGCGTTTGCCGGGTCTTTCTTTACCGCTTCGACTAACTCGTTGAGTTTTTTCATATTTACATGGTTCATGATCATCACATCTCCGTAAAAGTAAATTATATGATAAAAAGTATAAAAATGCTGCTATATACGCGCACATTTTTGTGTGTGTGTGCGGGTAAAAATTTAACCCCCAAACCCAAAAAAGAAGACACTCGTTTATAATACGGAAAAAGTCAAATTATCAACAAATGGTAATTATATACTATGTTTCAAGTACCGTGGAAGCTTTATTCTGAAACTGAGATCCTTGGGGTTTTGACAGAAATCTTTAGAGCCAAAGGTTACAATGTTTACAATATACGTAAGACTGATAGACGCGGCGAATTGGGGGTTGACATGGAATGTACCAAGCCTGCAGAAAATCAGAAAGTGATCTTAGCAGCATGCATGCATCATTGATACCCTAAGAACAAAAGCCATAGATTTAGATATAATCCCGCTCCAAGTGACGAGATCAGAATTATAGAGGCAATTATCTCTTTATGAAAATCATAACGTTCACTGAGAACTATCATGGAAATAGCAATAGGCATACCATGTATGAGAACTAACGCTGACCTTTCTAATCTAGGTAGGTTAAATAACAACGTGGTGAAGAAAGCTACAACGGGCATGAATACCATTCTCAGTAGGCTTAATCCGAAAGCGTTCGCCACGTTAGTATACCTTCTGCCGTAGAGAAAGACTCCAAGCATGAAGATCGCGACGGTAGAGGTTGTGCCTCCTAGCATATGCAAAGAGGTTGAAATTGGAAGAGGAACCTCTACACCAACAAGAGAAAGCAGCATACCAGACAGAATTGATAGAATCAGCGGATTTTTTGAAAGCCTTTTCAAAACGCGTTTTAGTCCTTCCCATATCGGAGACTTTTCTAGCTTGTAAAGCTCGAGGAGTGTGATGCATATTGTAACGCTTATAGGAGAAATTGAAGCTGCTGCTAATGTTCCTAGATGTTCTCCTTCCATTGAAAAGGCAAATGTTATGAAGGGAATTCCAAAAAAACCTAAACTGCCAAAAATGGCACTTATCACGAGCAGATATAGGATGTTCTTCGGGAACCTAACCAAAACGTAAAGAAAGAGAAAAATCGCAAGTGCCACAAGCACCGGGACAATTCCTGCCAGCATAAACTTCAGAGTTTCCTCTTGAACGAAACTCGTTTCCATCATGTTGACAAGAAATAGTGCTGGCAATGCGAAATAATATACATAAGCGCTGAGCACCCGTTCATCGCCAGATCTTAAGAAACCCATCTTTCTGGAGAAGAAACCGGCTCCAATCAGAAGGAGAATAGGAACTGTTGTTCTTACCAAAATGTCGTTCATTACGTTCCCATATTTTTCGAATTTTACGCTAACCAGACTTATAAAGATAATATTAAATCGAACACATGCTAGGGGATGCATGCATGTATGCACAAGCGCGCTTACGTACATGGGTTTGGGTTTGGGGGTTAAATTTTAATCCCAAACCCAAAGTGCGCACACACAAGAGATTAGTAGGTGAAGAATGATGCGCGCGCGCAAACCCAAAACTAACAGAGTACTTATATGATTGCCAATCTTCTTACTACGCTGGGATTTGAATGGCATTCATGTGTCCTAACTGTAGAGAAGAGACACTGTCACCTCGCTCTGCAGAGATTAAGGTTTGCTTGAAATGTGGGCGACTAGTAGATTGGCAGAATGTGATTGAATTGCTTGAAAAAATCGGCGTGCAGAAAAAGGTCATTGACCAAGTCCGAAGCGATATTGTAACTAAAGAGCATTAGACCGCAAACGAAGGCGGTTTAAGATTGAATTCTAACGCAACTACTCTGCATGCATGATGCGTGGGTGGGTCTGTTTAGCGTGCGTTGCTCAAATTGTGGGAAATGCTGTGAAGAAACGATGATGGAGCTTTCAAGCGAGGACATCAAAAGGTTAGAGGAAACGGGTTATCGCTTGGAAGAATTTGCAGTTATAGATAATGGTTTGACTCGGCTCAGAAACGTTGACGGATGCTGCTATTTCTACAGTCGCGCTGATAAGAAATGTCGAATATATGGGAAGAGACCCGTGGGATGTTATCTCTATCCGGTTGTGTATCTGGCAAATGAAGGTGCCATAGTTGATGAATTATGTCCAATGGGACAGACGATTTCAGAACAAGAATTGAGAACAAAAGGGAAAATCCTTGACAAACTCTTGAAAAAGATAGATAATAAAAGCGCGCGCAACTCCACCAAATTCATGATGTTTTATAAAGAGGGTTCGAATGCCAAAAGTTGAGGCTTCTATCAGAATCGAAAACGTCGTGGCATCTGCTACGCTAAATCAAAGGGTTGACCTAAACGCAGTGGTGAAAGGTAATCCAGGCGTTGAGTACCGTCCAGACCAGTTTCCGGGATTGGTCTTCAGATTAAGGAGACCCAAGACGGCTACTCTGATCTTTAATTCTGGAAAGATGGTTTGCACTGGAGCCAAGTCAGAAAAGGAAACCAGAAGAGCAGTGATGAAAGTTATCAAGGAACTGAAGAAGAGCGGGATCATCATCCTTGGCAAACCCGAAATCAAAATAGTGAACATAGTTGCATCAGCGAGTTTAGGAGGTATGATAGATCTTGAAAAATGTGCCTATTCGCTTAGGAGAACCATGTACGAGCCGGAGCAATTTCCCGGTCTCATCTACCGAATGGATGAACCGAAGGTGGTAATTCTTCTCTTCGCCAGCGGGAA
>CAYFTS010000192.1:0-11443 GCA_964346135.1 uncultured Candidatus Bathyarchaeia archaeon
GATTTGGGAGTCGAGAATTTCCTTTGCATGTACCAAGGGGCTGGTAGCCCATCCACCACCAACTAAGGGGGGTGTTTTTATGAGTTCTTCCATTCCTACCAATAGCGCCGCGCCGATTCTCATTGCGTATCTCATTTGATCTCCATTCTCTCCGAATAAAGTGATAGGTTTGGTGGGACTGTTGTTTATTTCCACCTCCAATGAATGAATCATTTGTACATTCGGATGCAAATCCGTTGGCATACTCCCCACCCACGCCGCGTCGACGTTTTCCAGTGCATCACCGACAATCATTATCTTCTCAATGTCCTTTAGCGTGGATGGGCGCTGAGTTCTACTCCGCTCCGTGAAATATGTGCCATCGCCGAAAGTAGAGATGTGGAAATCGTCTTTCGCTATTGGAATTCTCTTACCGTTCCGATTAAATACAGGAAATTCGTTGGGAGCCTTTTTCCTGAATTCGTCGAACACGGCCTCCGGTATCTTTGCTATCTTCGTTTTCCGATCCACTAAGGCCCCGTTTTTTTCAAGGATGCCCAAAGCCTCATCGTGAAGGAATTTGACGCCTGTCTTCTCCAGCACTTTCACTGTGGCGCGATGAATCTTATCCATATCTTCTTTAGAAAGAAGCTTCAGCAGACTTTTTACCAGCTTTTTTCACCTCCAGTTGATTGTTTTGTATTTTCTCAAGTCTTTTTATTACATCACACCCATATATTATAAGGTTTTATCTAGTGAATGCACATTGCAAAAGCAAAAGTTATATACAATAAGAAGGATTCACATAGTCGATGTCAAAAGATGGGAGGAACTAAGAATGGCAAAGTTCGATTATGAGGAAATGATCCAAAAAGTTGTGGACGCTGATGAAAAGGGGTTGTTAGACGCAGTGAAGAATGCTCTAAATCTTGGAGTGAGTCCAAGCGACATAATTATGGAAGGGATAGGAGCAGGTTTGAAGATCGTAGGTGACAAGTTTGAACGCGGTGAGTTTTGGTTGACAAACCTCGTGTCCAGTGCTGACATAGTTCAAAAGGCCTTGAAAGAATTGCTCGAACCAGAAATAATCAAGCGTAAGGAAGTACGAAAGAGCCTCGGTAAGGTAGTTATAGGAACAGTGGAAGGAGATGTCCATGACATAGGTAAAAGCATAGTCATCGCTATGTTAATTGCAGAGGGCTTTGAGATTTTCGACCTTGGGACGGACGTTACTACGAAAGCCTTTATTGACAAAATCAGGGAAGTCAATGCGGACGTAGTGGGCGCTTCAGCGATGTTAACAACTACAGCGTTAAAGCAAAAAGAATTGGCGGATGCCTTGAAGAACGAAGGCCTTATTGATAGAGTCCAGTATATAGTTGGTGGCGTGGCGGCATCAAAAGAATGGGCAGAAGAAATTGGCGCATCATATGCCATAGATAGCGTAGAAACACCTAAAGTCATTAAGAAAATTCTTGGAATTATAGTTTCCTAGGTCTTCCTAACAATTCATGTATAGTCTTTCTGCACATTTCCCTGCGCATATGCACATAAGTCAACAGCGTTCCATACAGCTTCGAGTGTGCGCAGTTTTCCCAAGTATTTTATTTTTTAGTTCATCCCAATTGTATTTAGGATTTAAAGTTTAAATGTAGTAGGCGATCATCGTGCGCATAGGCATACTTGGAGGGCGTCTTCAAGGAATAGAAGCTGCGTATCTTTGCCGAAAGGCTGGATACGAGAGTATTTTAGTAGATAAAGATGTTCTGGCGCCTGCTTTAACTTTAGCCGATGAAGCTTACACTTTGAACATCACAAAAGATGTTAGCTATGCGAAAACAATCTTGAAAAAAGTTGATGCTGTGTTGCCTGCTAACGAAAACAGAAATACGTTGGCACATTCTGAAAAGCTTTGTATGGAGTTAGATATTCCTTTTATGCAAGATAACACAGCTTTTTGGACTACATCGGACAAGTTAAGGTCAGAAGAATTTCTATCGGACTTGAACATTCCTACACCAAAGCCTTGGCCAGATTGTGGGTTTCCAGTTATTGTCAAACCTTCCAACAAAAGTGGAAGCGAAAACATCTTTCGGGCAAACACATCTTGGCAGTTACAGACAGCTCTTAAAAAAATGCGAGGAGCAGACGATAAAATCATAATCCAGGAATTCATAGACGGCTCTGCGCTATCTCTTGAGGTAATAGCTAAAAAAGGTGAAGCAAAGCCCCTTCAAATAACAGGGCTTGAGTTCGACGATACATATAGTTGTAAAAGAGTGTACGCTCCAGTTGAGATTTCAGTTGACGTTCAAAGGAAGTTCAATGAAATCGGTGAGGAGATTGCCAAAGGATTGAGGTTGACTGGCCTAACAGACGTTCAAGTGATCTGTAGAGAAGGTCTCCCAAAGGTTAACGAAATCAATGCTAGACTTCCAAGTCAAACTCCAACCGTAGTCTATCATTCTTCAGGTGTCAACATAATCACTCTACTCACCGAATTGTTTCTCGAAAACAAGTTGCCTCACGTTCAAATCCAGTCTAAACACGCTGTGGTCTATCAACACGTCAAAGTTTTCGATGAGGAACTAAAGGTCCGAGGGGAACGTGTTGTGGAAGAAGCCGAGGGTTTACAGATTATTACAGACTTTTGTGGTGCTGATGAAGCCATAACCAACATGACTACTGACACAGAAGCGGTTGAGCTTGTAGCAACTTTAATCGTGAAAGCCAAAAACCTCGATGATGCTAAGAAGAAAATGGAAAAAGTCATACAGCGAATAATGGATGAATACGGACTTGATAAGTACAGTAATGTTGCCCCGAACAAGGAAGGAAACTGACATTGAAGGCTTGCGAGGGTATAACGTGTGTAAAACGTTAAATCTTTAAGCTTTTGATTATATTCGACTAAAGGGGAAAACAGATGGCAAAAAGAAAAATTCAGCCGCGCAAAGGAAAAATTTCTGAAACTGAACTCAAGAGTCTCTATGCGGATGAAGCTTCTTTTCTTTTACACTCTTGGAAACCTAGGTTGCCACCTTACGAGGAACCACTTGTCATTTGTGGTGATGGAGCATACTACTGGGATGCTAGAGGTAATCGATACTTGGACTTCATGTCTCAACTATATAACGTCAACATTGGCATGAATAATAGGAAAGTGATTGAGGCTATTAGAAAACAGTTGGATGAACTTGTATACGTATCGCCTCACGTGCCGAGTATTCCAAAGATTAGATTGGCCAAACGGTTAGCTGAAATAACAAATGGAGATTTTGGCAAAATGTTCTTCTCGAATAGTGGCACTGAAGCGGCTGAAGTAGCGATCAAGCTAGCTAAGACCTACACGGGGCATTCTAAGATAATAGGGCTATGGAAAGGATATCATGGCTCTACATACGGCTCGCTGAGTGCAGGAGGAGAAACAGACGTTCGTGAACAAGCTGAACCTCTTGTTCCTGGCTTTGTTCACATACCTCCACCTTACTGTTACAGATGCTATTTTGGTCTCGAATATCCCGGCTGCAATATTCGATGTGCAAAGTTTCTTGAAGACACAATAAAGTGGGAGGGTCCAGATACAATAGCTGGTTTCATTGGTGAGACGATAGTTGGTGGTGGCGGAGTTATGGTTCCTCCAAAGGAATACTGGCCTACAATACGAAAGATCTGCGACAAGTACAAAATAGTTCAGATAAATGACGAGGTCATGACAGGTTTCGGTCGAACTGGAAAAATGTTCGGATACCAAAACTGGGACACAATACCTGATATTATCACGCTAGCAAAAGGAATAACTAGTGGATACATACCTCTTGGAGCTACTATGATGAATAAAGAAATAGCAAGCTTCTTCACTTACCCTCCCTACTTCATGCACAGCTATACCTATAGCGGTCATGCTTTGGCATGTGCAGCGGCACTTGCGACAATAGATGTTTATTACGAGAAGAAACTACCAGAAAATGCAGCCAGAGTGGGAAAACATTTGATAGAAGATCTCAAAGGTATACAGGATAGACATGACTCTGTTGGGGACGTGAGAGGAATGGGGCTGTTCATTGCTCTTGAATTTGTAAAGGACAAAGCTACTAAGGAACCACTTTTGCCTGAAGACCCAAAAGCACCGCCAGAGAAAACTCCGTTAACAGTTCTTGGCGACCTATGCATGGAAGAGGGCTTGAGCATTGGAATGGGACTAGGCGACGACCCAATAGTTCGATTGTGCCCACCATTGATCCTCACCGAAGAAGATGCCAATAAGGCCGTAGCGATTTTGGAAAACGCAGTGGAAGAGATCGAGAAGAGATTTTTAAAATCCTGAAAGCCTGCTTCGCTTTAGTAATTTATGCGCAGACTGAGTGTATGTGCGTGCGAGTTGAAAAATGGGAGTTGGCGGTAGAAAACGGAGGGATGTCTCCATGGAACAGTGCTTCTGGTCTTGGAGTTCGTGAGCTACACCTTGTTTGAGATTTCCGTACGAATATGAGGAGCACTCGCAGCGGGTTCCAAGTTGGATTCCCCGAATAGGAAAATAGTATTTGCGCACGTTGTCAGTGAATCATCATTTTATCTTCATATTTTTTGAGATGTTGTGTGGCTTCAGAGACGTCCATGAATAGTTTGCTGACTCGTTCCACATCTTTAATAGTGATGTCTTTGTGTTTGGCGCTTTTAGCGTTTTGAGCAGCTAAACTCAGCAGTTGAACAGAATATCGTAGAGAGGTCTTGGCTCCAACTTCTGTGATTTTTTCTAACGCGTTTTCTTTGATGTTTATTTTCTCCTCTTTGGATCGTATTTTTAGGATTTCGCGAATACTGTTAGCGTTGTAATCTTCAGTTCCAATGATTACTGAGCGATCCACAAGGTCGAGAGGAAAGCCCATTGGACTTTTGACATCGGTACCTCGGATGGTAGTTACACCTCGATTCGTGGCTAAAATGATGATGGGCACAAGCTCGCTTTCAATAGCTCTGCCCAAGAAGCTAAAGGCTTCCAAATCTAGAAGATGTGAGTCATCAATGAACAAGACACCTGGATGGATGAAAGCCTTTTCTTCGTCTACCCTTTTTTTAACTGCTTCATCTACAGCTGTGCGGATTTCAGTGTCTATTTCTTTGGTTTCTGCGCCTCCAAAAAACATGGACATAATTCCTCCTCCTAATCTTTGGCGGGCATTAATTTCGTCCATATCTGCTAAGGTTAAAGTGTAAACGAACTCTTTTTCTTTAAGCACATTTCCTTTAGGACGAGGAATTTTTTTCCTAGTGTCTATGTCAAGTGTTTTTCCTTTAGTGCTTTCCATACTTATGCCAAGGTTAACGACTCTTCCAGTTTCAGCGTCGATTTGTATCATAAATCCTTCTGATATGTTCTGCTGGATGATCTGTTGGGCTATGGATGATCCTGCTTCGATGGTTTTTTCATCATCCTGAGTTTTCAGTGTGAGTTTGATGCTTTCAGGAACTTTTTGGTAAGGATTGTAGGGATGGGGAGCAGTTCTTATGTCCATGCTAGTTAGCTCTCCTTCATAGACTTTGCGCATCTCATGAATTTCCACTCCAATACATTTTCTTATAGCTTCGATAAGGATCTCTGTCTTCTTGCGTTCGCTACTGTATATTTCACTTCCACTTATCTGGATAAAAGGTACATTTTCGCCTAGTTCTTTGGATATTGCCACAGCAATAGCTGTCTTCCCTGTTCCAGGGGGACCAGCAAGAATTACGGTTTTACCGCTTAACTTTCCTTCCTTTATCATATGGACAACAAGACCAGCAGCTTCCCTAGCTCTTTTCTGACCAACCATTCCATCCTTTATTCTAACCGCTTTCAAGTTTTCATCTAGCCCTAAACCCTTAATGTGAGTGTGGGCACCAATTCTTTCAAATCTGGTTGTCGGGCGCGTCGGTAATTCTCTAATAGACGCCATAAACATCTTACTCCTTTAGAGCAGTAAAATCGCAAGTAAAATGAAAAAACTAAAATATAAACTTCACTTCTTCAGCACTCTATGAATATGTTTGAAATTATCTACAGAAACGATTCAGAAAGGCAATTTACTTTTTCGATTCAGAAAGAACCCACCGAACAATTTCATCTGCAATGTTCACTTTAGTAACGGACTGCAATCCTCTCCACCCAGGTTGACTGTTGAGCTCAACAATCAACGGTCCGGTAGGGCCTTCTAAAATATCTACACCGGCTACTTCACAACCAATTACCTTCGCTGTCCTCACCGCCAACTGTTCAAGCTCATCGCTAAGCTGGAATGGCACAGGCTTCGCACCCAAACTCACGTTTGTCTTCCAACTTCCCGCGACTCGATGCATAGAAGCGATGACATGGTCACCCACCACGAATGCGCGTATATCAGAAATTCCGTGGGGAACAAACTCTTGAAGGTAAAGAACTCCATGGTAGAAGGAGATAGTTCTGAACACTCTTGTAGCAACCTCGGGGTCTGAAATCCTTGTGGAACCGATTCCTCTGGACCCAAACAAAGGCTTAACAACAACGTCCCCTCCCAGTTCATAGAAACACTTCAAAGCTTCCCTATGACTTTCGGTCACTGCCGTGCGTGGAACTGGCAGACCGTGTTCCTCTAAAAGCGCTAGGGTATAGTACTTGTCTACTGAACGTTCAATGGACGAAGGCGAGTTTATAATGAGCATTCCAGAGCGTTCAAGTCGATGGAGGAGGTCCATTCTGAAAATGATTTCTTCAAGAGAACCTCGCCCAATTGGGCGAGTAATTAGGACGCTTAAGTCCTTAAGGATGTTAGTTTCATCTACTGACGCTACAGGCTTGTATTTGACTCTAGCAACCAGATGAAGAAAATTGAAACACACAGGCGTGATGCTTCGTTTTTTTATTGCATCCCGTAACTGGGTGGAACACCATCCATTCTCGTTCTTAGTTATGATTCCCATCTTCAAGCAGCATTCCTCACACTACTCTTATTCGTATTAGACATAAAGATAATGCCTCACAGAAGCAACGAATCTAAAACTTATGAATGTATTGTTGAAGTTGCGTTGTGTTTTTCAACTTCTCAGAAAGGTTTAGTTTGAGATAGACTCCATGCTCGTTGTGGTAGGGTGGGCCTTTTCTTGAGAATAACGTTAAGATTTTTCCATCATGGTTTATTTTAAATCCTTCACTACTCGGTTCATGTCCTCGAATCAACACGTTTACATTGAGCATTGTCAGAAACTTTTCTGTTACATCCTTTCCGAAGAGTTTTCCAGCACCTCTAGGCGAAGGATAAGTTCCCTTTATACTATCACTAGGATCGCTCCAAAGAATTTCCTCAAGATGAGATTCACGTGGATGTTTCTCGTGGGCATAAGCAAGGTCGTCTATTGTAGAAGCTCTGCTTGGCACTCCGCCGTGAAGCAAAATGTATCTGTCCTCTATGAGCACTGCACTGTACAAATGGTTAAAAAGTTCACTCAGCTTTGCGTAAACATCAACTCCTGCTTCGCCAAACTTTCTATGCAAGTGAGTTGGCAAATCATGTGGGTAAGCTAGAAGATCATTGGGTCCTTCATGGTTTCCTCTCATCAACACAATGTTTTCGGGAAAAATCTCCTTCAACTTCAAGACTACATAATAAACCTCAGGCGAGTAGAAGCCTCGATCCCCATAATCTCCAAGAAAGACGAGGAGAGAGTCTTCACCTTCACGAGTTTTCTTCATAAAATCACTGTCCTTCAAAATGTATCCAAGACTGTCCAAGTCTCCGTGGATATCTCCAACAACAATCATTTTGCCCTTTGTGGGCACTTTAACGAGTCTACCAGTGATTTGTAGATTTCCGATTCGTCCACTTTCTTTGCCTAGTCGTCGGGTGATGTCTTTAACTATTTTTAGGAGCTCATCGGAGTTGGCTTTGATTGATTCGTTAACTAAATCGGAAGCTTCTAACGTTAAAAGTCACCTTCACTATAGGTTTGCTTCTTACCACGTAACTTGTACATTCTTGTTGGTTAGTTCTAAGATGATGTTTTCCAGCTCTCTTTTCTGATTTTTAATTTTGTCTTCCATCTTTTTATGTTCATTCTTCAAAATTGCGTTCTTTGAATCAATGATTTTTCCTTGCTTCTGCAATTTCCTCAAAATTTTTTGAAAACGCGTCGACCTTTTTTTGAGTTTGACTACTGTTTCAGAAGTAACGAGTTGTTGTCTTTGAGAAAAAGATTCTTTGCAACTTCTATGTAAAGAAATTAAAGCGTCATTTCGGAGAATTTCATTTATTTTTTTCCGTGCCTTTCTCAAGCGACTGCTTTTCAGCTTCATTTTTCCTTTAGCTATGGCATCCTCCATTTTCTGTAAGATTCTTTTGAGCACGGGGTATCCTTCATTTTCGGTTACGAACGCCATGAATGGTTTGGTCAAATATTCGTTGAGCTTTTCTGTTTCATCCAACCGAAGAGAATATTCTGATCTTTGCGCTAAAGTTTGAAATTTGAGAAATGGTTTTTGAAGGTGCCGTAGATTATGTTTCACTTTATCTCCTAGCTCTTTGATTTTTTGGTTTATTTGATCGAGTTCGCCTGCTTCATCTTTTCCTTCAATTAACGCAATTTCCCGTTTGGTTTCTGTTATTTTCTTCTCTAAAGCCTCTCTTTTCAATTTTATTTTTTTCTTACGTTCCTCAAACATACTTAACTCGTCTATTGACTGGAGAAGCTTGTTGATTCTGGAAAAAGCGTCTTCAACAGTCTTGACTCTTGCATACTCGTTTGATAAGAAGGAGCGCAGTTCTTCGAGTGAGTCACTGTTTTTTCTTAATGCTATGTCAAGTCTTCTGCGGTCAATTATGAAATACGGTGAAATTCTTGGGTAACGTTTTGCTCTTTCCCTTCCAACTGCCAAGAGCATTTTTTTGAAATCTTCGCATAATGTCTGAAGATTTTGTTGTGAAACTTCGTCTGGAATAGTGATTTTATCAATTGTTTCTAAGATGTTTCGAGTGAGTCTATATGCTTCTCTTGCTCGTCGGTATGTTTTCGGGTTGCTTTTCTGCATTTCGTCTTCGCTGTCGTCAAATAATTTTTCGCAACTTTCTTCTAAGTCGCTTAGTTTATCTCTGATGTTGTTGAGTCTATCTGTTCCTTCAGCCTTAAGCGGCTCGATGAGGGAATTGGTTTCTTGCTCCAACCATTCTTTGAGATTATTAATCTGTATCTCGAGCGTCTCAGACATAGTTTTACTTCCACTTTTTCTTAGGATTCAGTTCTTTAAAATGTTTTCAGACAAAACTTTACGCATTTCTAGGTAGCTACTCTTAAATAATTAGACCTCGTAATTCCTTCTTACATCTAGCATTCGTGTTAAGAAATATGGAGTCAAAAGGCATGAGACTGAGTTCAAAAGTAATAGCCTTTATGTTGATCATGATGGCATTAGGTAATACTTTATCAGCTCTTTCAATAGGGTTAACTAGAGTTGGGCAAATCGGACTTGACCTTTCTCATATTGCTACATTCATTGCATCCGTCTACGGCGGACCAGTTATGGGATTTCTGATCGGTCTAGTAGGCGGCATTGTTCCCGGCGTTTACTTTGGTCCAATGGGAGGTCTTTCATGGTTAGGTTTAATCGGACTACCTTTCGGAAAAGCATTAACTGGACTCACTACAGGGGCTCTTTGTAAACTTTTTAATGTGAGCCGAAGGACTCATCCGTCTATTCTCACTGTTCCCATAGTATTGATGGGATACATTCCAGAGTGTTTGTTCACTGTCTTTTTCTTTCTGGCTCTTGTGCCTCACTTCTTTGGCTGGGCTAGTGTCAGTTTGTTGATCTCCATCTTAGTTAAGGCTTGGATAGAAATAGGAGTCATGAGTGTCCTTATGGGTGCTTTGATAGGAAATGGTGGCTTTAACACCTTCATGACGAAAATCCTTACTTTACATAAAGTCAAATGAACCCAGTTAAGTCCTTATTGATTGCTTAAAAACTTCCAAGTTGATTTTTCCCGCTTTGAAGATGTTGCCTGTTTTAACGTTGGTAACAATCAAGACTGCTGGAGCAAATAGCCCTGAGTCAATTTGATAAAAGTCATAATTAGCTTCTTTGAAAATTTCAATGAACGGTCGTCCATAACTTTTGGAGGCTAAAGACGTCGCCTTGTTAACTAACTCCCTCAGTTTGTTGTCGTCTTCGTGCCTTACATTGTAGCAAGTCACACCTGCGTATATTATTGCATCATTTGTTCTTCCCATTGCTTCTGCAAAGTTGGGGTGCACTGGCGCAATAGGGGCGTAACCGCAAGCACGTATCACCGATTTTGGGTCAAGACCTAGATTTGTTAGCTTGTGTATTCCTTCCTCCACAACTCTTCCTGAAATTTGTGTGGACCCAGCTATGGTTGTGGTTGACACCAGAATTAGAACTAACCGATCAGGTGCGATTCTGCATTGATTAGATATGTATGTAATTACGTTTTTAGGCGGCTCTTTAGCCGTTTCAAGGACAAGCACTGCAACATCAGCCTCATCCACATATCCTATTTTTTCATAAAGCTCTTTGGGCTTTAGAGCCAGTGCACGTGCTGGACCAGATCCCATAGCAAAATAATCTCCTCTCATGATTTGCCAGCCAGCAAACTGTGATCCTAACGCTGCTATGGCTGGATGATCTGTGTAGACGGAGATGGAAGAGAGTTCAAGATTGTTGTATCGATTGGTAAAAATTTCTGCTTTTCCAAGCCCACCGAGACAAATTTCTGTTATGATTTTGCCCGCAAGAAATCCTCCTTTTGTTTTGATTCCAGCATCAATCAGTGTTGCACCAGAAGTCGTTTCTTCAGCACTGACACCATATTTTTCAGGTTCGTCGCACAGTTTCTTTGCGAGTTGCCAAGCAGAATAATTCACACTTAATTGTGGTTTAGACATGTCTCCTCTTCTCTGCTGATATGAGGCTGAGTTTTCATTGTTCAAATTACAAATATTTCTCATAAAAGCTTAGATGCTGATTTTGTTTTTGTGAAACGTAAAGTTTTCCTTCGCCGTTTTCAGCCCAGTCGCCTACAAACATGTAAAACGGACCTGTGACTTTTTCCTCGTCAATCTTGACTTTAGGTTTAATACTTTCAACCGTGAAGGTTGGGAGAATTGAGGGGATATTGCCGCACACAATAATTTTTCCCTTTCTCATTTGAGCCCCCGCTCTTCCCTCCGAATTTCCTTGAACAAAGATGGTTCCTTTTCCCATGTGGATGCCTGCAAACTGTCCAATGTTTCCATACACTTTGATGAGTCCATTTCTCATGAAGCATCCAACCTCGTTTCCAGCGTTTCCCTGCACGATGATTGTTCCACCGCTCATGCCTTTGGTGCTTCCACGATAGGCTGCTCCAACATAGTCACCTGCGTCTCCTTTGATTTCGATTGTTCCACCTTTCATCATGCCTCCAGCCCACGAGCCCGCGTTTCCAGTCACGGTGAT
>CAYFTS010000193.1:0-5646 GCA_964346135.1 uncultured Candidatus Bathyarchaeia archaeon
TTTTTGCTCCATTTGACTATTACGCTTCTTAAGGCGTCCCAATCAGCAACCTCAACCTTTGAAGTTCCCTTTGCAACCATACCCTTCAGCTTTTTAGATCCCATCACCGCGCCCAAACCAGTCCTCGCAGCCTGTCTCTCCTCGCAATCTATATCCGCTATTAAAGAAAGGTTCTCGCCTGCGGGACCTATGACAGCAGTGGAGGCTTTATCGTATCTATTCTTCAGTGTTTGAGTTACTTCGCGAACGTTTTTACCCCAAAGGTCATTTGCATCTTCTATTTCAACCTTCTGATCATTGATGTATATAACAACAGGTTCAACACTTTTTCCTTCAACAATTAGAAGATCGTAACCAGCTTTCTTCAAGGCAAATCCAAACGATGCTCCGGCGACAGCCCGTCCAAAGACCCTTGTTAGGGGTGATCTTGATACGAAAACGGTTTTAGACGCTGTGGGAATGCCAGTTGCGGCTAAAAGCCCTGGAGCAACTATGAGCTTGTTTTCTAGACTTAAAGGTTCAACGTGTTTCAACTCTTTATATAGTACCAAACTGGCAAACCCCATTCCTCCAAGGAGCTTTTTGGGAAGATCTGTGGGAATCTCTTCTCTTCCAACGGTGCTGTCAGAGAGGTTCACTCTTAGAAACTTACCGGCGTATCCCTTCATCTTTCTCCCTCATCTTAACCGTGCCTCACGTTTCTATCTACTTTAACTTCCAATTATTTCTTCTTTTTTTGGAGCGAATTAAGTTTATGTGTAATAGAGAAAGACATTTTAGCAACGGCAAAACATGACTAGATTGGGTTTAAATGTGGCATGGTGAATAAGATGAAAAGCAAATCTTACTTCAAGAAAATACTTGTGCCCGTTGACGGCTCGCATACTTGTCTCCATGCAGAAGAACTGGCTGTCGCTATCGCTAAGGAATTCAAATCTAAAGTCACTGTAATTCACGTGGTTCCCTACCAACTTTTACATCCAGAGCTACGCAAGCGCGCATTGCGTTATCCAGTGCCATTTACGTCAGTACGCTCCGAAATTTCAAGTTATTTTTCACAAGTGGGAAAGAAGATTGTTTGGGAGGCTGAAGCGTTGTTTAAAGAGGAAGGCATAGAAGTTGATGCTAGATTTATTGAACATGAAGACCCAGCTGAAACAATTCTACGGTTAGCTAAAGATGAGGATTATGACTTGGTGGTGATTGGAAATCGTGGGGAAACCGAAGCTGAGGTTTTCTCACTGGGAAGCGTGGCCGAAAAAGTCTCTCGCCATGTTGAATGCCCAGTTCTTATTGTCAAAGAAAAGACTAAGATCTCGAAACTCCTTGTAGGGATTGACGGTTCTGAAAATGCAGAGAAAGCTCTTGAGCATGCTGTTGAACTGGCTAAGAAACATAAAGCCAAAATAACGTTGCTAAATGTTGAAGAATCCACATTATTTGGCTTAAATCCTAAGGTGGCAAAGGAAATTGGAGAGAGCATTTTGTCTGATGCAGCGGCTAAGGTTAAAAGAGTAAAGTTTAACACACAGTTGGAATTCGGTAACCCTGCAGAAACTATTATTGAGGTCACAGAAAAGGGGAACTACGACATAATCGTTGTAGGAAGCAGAGGCCGAAGCAAAGTAAAACGGTTTTTCCTCGGCAGCGTGAGCGACGACGTCAGCCATCATGCACGGGGTTCTGTGCTTATAGTTAAATGAGAATGAATGTTTTGTCAGAGTTCTGCATTGGAATCATGAAGGTTATTTAAGGTTACATGCACACGACAGTCAAGCTCTATAACGATTTTTTCACTATGTATGTAGTCAACAGCATGTTTACGTAGTCTTCTAGGGTTAAGTTGCGCTCCCGCGCTTCGCGTGCCAAGTGTAAGAATAGGCCCGGAGAAACCGGTATCGCTCGTGGAAGCCAAAAACCCTCTAGGTATTTCACTACGCAGTAACGGATGAAATCTTCCAAGCCGAGGCCGAAGTCCTCTGCGGCTGCTTTAACCGCTTCGATATGTTCTTTTGATGCAACATATTTAATTACGAGAATTTCCTTTTTGCTCATTTTGCTCATATCTTCTGTTTCTTATGGATGGCGGGCGTGCGCCAGCAAAGTAAACACTAAGGTAACCTATTCCAATGTTCAAGTAGATAGACTACTCGCCCAAAAGACATCATTCTTGTTTTGGTTTTCTGTTAGGGAAAGCAGGTATCGTGTATACATCAACGACGCCAGGGGCCTGAGCTAACTTTTGACGTATGAACTCTAAGGCTTCATTAGAGTTTTCAGCGCCAAACCACATGGCTACGTCCCAAGTTCCGAAAACGTTCATGACATACTGCAGGTCTACTCCTGGGCTGGGCTTCTGAGGAAGACTTCTTAGATCGTTGATTGTCTCTGTTACTTTCGTTGGGCTAAGCTTCAGCAGAACCAAATATTGTGTCACACCAATACACCTCCGATTCTGTTTCCGATTCTTATTCGTGTTAAAGCTTCTAGCAATGAAAGTAATTTAGCTCTTATGAATTGCAAATAATAATTATTAAAATACATTTACGCGTGCATACGCATCTCCTTAAATTATTAATACAACTTCTGAAATAACACATGAGATAGGATGGAGGTGAACACTTAAACTGGACAAATTTAGCTAAATACTTCGTGCATGGAATTGCGTTCTCTTTCCTGTTTCTTGTCTTGGCTTTCGTGTTGGTTTTTGTACTTGTTTTCCTCGTAGCTTTTGGGTCTTTCATAGGATTGATAATTGGATTTGGAATTCTGATGCTCACAATTGGTGGTTTAAACTGTTTTCTGACTGGAGTCATTTGGGGTGTGGAGACAAAAACATCATTCTGGAGTGTTCTTCTTCATGGATTTACCTTGTTTATGATCTTACTCCTTGTAAATGGTATCCTAGTGATGGCTCCCAACATTGCTTTTCCTAGTATAGCAACAACAATAATTACTTTCATAATTGGAGCATTTGCAGGCGGATTTGCAGGTAAAAAAGTTGCTGAATGGTTTGAAGAAGAGCTTCAAAAGGAAGAAATATCCGAAGCAACCAAAGCAAAATGGGCAGATGCAAACCTTTGATTCATTACTCCGCTACTACTTATCTATAGAATGTTCCCTTTAAGATTTAAATTATTGATACAACTTAAAAAAGTCTGAGGACGTAGAGTGAAAAACAAAATTATTTTTCTTGTCTTAGGCATTGTTATTCTGGTTGTTGGAATACCCTTTATAACCATATTTGCAATTGTAGCGTACCTATCTGTTCCTCAAACAAGAGAATGGACAGCGAACTATTCTTTTCCCAGAGGTAGTTTAGCCACTCAACATGAATATTACAATATTGGAGGAGTATCATCTGTAGAATGTCGTTATGGAGAGGAAATCCTAGGAATAGATTATGGTGCTCCATACAACGACCATGAAATAAACTGGCCAGCAGGAGACTGGCGAATATATTATGCAGACCTGTATAATCGTACCAAGGAAGCAAAGCTGTCTGTAATATTTACGGATAAATACAATGATACTTTGGGAATATACCATCTTGTAGACACTATTCGGTGGAGAGTCTTCTTTGTTTCCCCAGGTCCGAGAGAGATCAAAATTTACCTAGGTTCACCTCTATCATTGGAAGAATTGCAGGAGAAGGGATGCTATGGAAAATGGAATGTGACTTTCAAATCATACTATTATCCAAACTTAAGAGATCTCCCCATAAGGCTAAAAGCGAGCTATATTATTCTCGGATCCATTGCAATTCTAGCAGGAATATGTGTGGTAACAGTTTCTTTGAAAAGAATAAGCAGAAATGTGCCAAATAACCTTCTCAACTTCAACTCTTTTGATAGAACGTTTTTCCTTAAATTATTAATGTAACTTTAGATGAAATAGTTTTCAGAGAGGAAAAAATGTCTTCTTCAAACGAAACAAGAAAATTAATAGAATTAATGTACGAAAATTTTCCAAAATGTCCAGTATGCAACAATGATTATGCATATGACTTCTCAAGCAAAGCCAATGAAACTTACGCTAGATGTAGACTGTGTGGAACTGAATGGCTATTGAGATTAAAAGAGGGGGAATTAATAGTTTCAAAGATGCCAGCAGAAACTAGACTTCTAGCAGACGCTATTACTGCTCTTGGATTGATATTTTTATCTCTAGGCATAATCATTGTATTCCTTTTGAACCCTATTTTGGGAATGTTTTTAGTCGTAGGAGGAATAGTGATGACAGTGATAGGAGTAGCATTTCCTCTAAGAAAGAAAATAAGGAGAGAAAAACTAGAAAAAGAACCAGAAGAGACACAGTTATGTCCTCAATGCAATAAGGAAATATCAAAAGTCCTCAAAATTTGTCCACACTGTCATTTTAAATTGAAATCTGTATGCCCCTCATGCGGCAAAGAAGTATCGCCACGCTTTAAGTTATGTCCGTACTGTAGGGCGAAACTTAAAAAATGATGTTGATATGTTGGAATATGTACCACAGTGCATTGAATTCCAACCGCCATAGTCCCGCAGTATCTTTCGTCAACTTGTTATTAGCAATGTTCCAACAATAATAAGAATAATTGCCAATGCTTTTGTTGTTACGGCTCCCTTTCCAATATCCTCTTTTAATATTCTGGGCACAAAAATACTGAGCAGAAGAGTGAAAATAAAAACAAAGAAGGGTTCCACAGAGGATATAGCAGCAACTAAAGAGACAAGTCCGATGGATATTGCAATGTAATAAAAAATTATAGCTATAAGACCCATGGAAGTGTTTAAAATCCTCCAGAAGAGAACAGTCCTACCTACTTTCTTAATGTCATTTAGAAAATTGCCTCTTATCTTCGGAAAACAAAACAACAAAAATCCTATAATCAGAGTTCCAATGAAATTCCAAAAGAGGTATGAGGGGTATTCCATGTGGCTCAAGACGTATTTTGTCAAAACCTCGTATCCTGCCCATACAATGCTTGATGCTAAAAGTAGTCCTAAGGCAGGGGAGGCTATAGAATTCCCTCCATTTACTTTTCGATAGGAAATAGATATCGCGCCAACGACCAAAAACACAATACCAAAGTACATTGGCAAACTCAGAGTTTCCTCTAGGAATACAGATGCTAACATAAGAACAAAGATTGGACTTGTATAGATAAGTGAAATCACTCGAGATGCTTCTTCTATCGCCATGGCTTTAAAATAAAGCATAAGACCGAGATAGGTGCCAAGACCACCTACGATACCCAGCGCAAACCAAGGAAAAGCAGAGGAAATTGTTGTGAATAAGAGTAACAGCAATATTGGCGCTTCTGTTATCATGTAAAGAAGTTGATAGGAGAAGGGATCTTGCATATGTTTCGTTAAAATGTATTTGTCTATCACAACACCAAGAGCCCAGAATATCGAAGATATGATCGAAAAGATAAACCAGTCCATGAAATCTCCACTTTATTTGGAAGGCTCTGTATTCACTTTTCTAATATAAAAACACACCTCATGCACGCGCGATTCGAAAGTTTTTTATCCATGCCCACAAAATTACGTAGAGGTGTTTCTCATGGGAAAGAAAGGAAGAGAAATAGTGGAAGTCGACATCAAAGAATTATTGAAAGATCTGAACAGTGCCTATGCTGACGAGTGGATAGCCTTT
>CAYFTS010000194.1:0-9378 GCA_964346135.1 uncultured Candidatus Bathyarchaeia archaeon
GCCTGATTTTATGAACTGGCGTTTTTTCACTGCTTGAAGAAGTTTGTAAGCTGCACGTGACCGGAATTTTTCTTCTTTTGCTTTTCTGTAATAGTATTCCCTTGTCTGTTCCTTGACCCACGCCTTTTGCATAACTAACAGTCACCTAATGGATTCATTTCTTTCTAACTAAAAGTTAGAAGCCACTCTGTTAGTTTTTCGCATTCGTTAGGTGAGACCGTGCTCCAAGGTCCGCATCGAGAATCGTTTGGGCACATTAGGCAAGGGCAATCAATTATGGAGTTGATTGATGCTGGTTTTCTCTTGGCGTATAATCGGTATGTCCATCGTCCGTGGGAAAGCTCGCGTTCTCGTTGAATTAAGCCTTTGTTTTCCAGTTTTATGGCTATTCGGGAGCCTTCTCTGCTGCTGGCGTCCAGTTTTCGCCATAGTTCAGACTGAAGCACGCCATCGCTTCCCACATTCACAATCAGCTGTAAGGCTTTATGTTCTAGATCGTTTCGCTTCGGCATACCCCATCGATCCCAGAGTTCTATCATATAATTAAGGGTGTTTCAAACATAAAAACATAATGCGTTGAATACGTACACACGTAAATTCACATTAAATCTTTTTCTGACAGGATATTAATGCACTGGCATGCAGTGATATATGAGGATTGTTTTCCTTGAACACTAGAAACATTATAAGTTTGTTTATCGCCCATTAATTCCTAAGTAGGAGCCAAAAAAATGTCGTTTCAACTCGAAATGAGCCGCTCTGCAAACAAATCAGGCTCAAAAATAGTCTTAGCTTTAGACCTCCCCCCAGATCAACCCAACCGTCTCCTTTCCAAAAGCATCAAAACATTAGAGATGGCACATACTTACCTTTGCGCAGTTAAACTGAACCGCCAACTGGTTCTCCCCCTCGGCTTGTATGATGGTGTGCAACAAATAGTGAAGTGGACCCACGATCAAGGACTACCAATAATCATGGACTGCAAAATCAACGACGTGGGACACACCAACCGCGCAATCGCAGAGCATTACTATAAAGCTGGTTTCGACGCAGTGACCGCTAACCCCTTCGTGGGTTGGAATGAGGGGCTTCAACCTGTCTTTGAGGTCGCCAAGCAAATGCAGCGAGGTGTCATCCTCCTCGTTTACATGAGCCACAAAGGCGCAGAGGAAGGATACGGTCAGACAGTACAAGAACCAAAGACAGAGAGAAGAATTCATCAATACGTTGTTTTCGCCCAAAAAGCATTGTCGTGGAACGCCGACGGCGCGGTTGTAGGCGCCACTTACCCAGAGAAAATACGAGAGATACATGCAATCTTAAAAAATCGCGTTCCCATCTATTCGCCTGGTGTGGGGGCACAGGGTGGAAGCATCAAGGCAGCCATCACGGCTGGAGCGCGTTACCTCATTGTTGGAAGGTCTATAACGTTCGCTGAGAACCCTGTTGAGGCTGCAAAACTCATCAGAGATACAGCCAACCAGTTTCTAAAAGAGCAGTAGGTGTCTATTTTTTTCGGGTTAAGACTTCTCTTCGAGCAGACTGCCAAACATTCAGGAGGTTATTCTCCTCGTCTACGCCAAAGCTCTCTTTTCAACATATCTCGTACAGACGCCCTTATGGCCGCGCTTCGACTTGGGTACATGCCCGCTCTCACGAGCTCGTCGAGTCCCTCTAAATAAGCTTCAGGAAGCAGAACTGTTACTAGCTTCACTAATTTTTCACCTCAACACTCTTTCACGTTATGTAGATATTATGTAGCTGCAGTGTTAATAGCACTTGCTGTTCGATATATGACTTGTCTCCTAATTAATAAATGATGAGGGTGAAAGCATATTTTCCAATTAGAAATTCATTTTAAGGGGTTAATTAGAACACATGCAATTCTAGGCATGGATGCTACTGCCAAAATGAGGATTATGAAGTTAAACTGAATTCCACCAAAGGTTTTTAATTGCTGACGAGCCGCTAATGTTTTTGGTGCCAGCCGACATTTGGTGACTCTCTTGCTGACCTCTAAGAAGAACATACTGATGAAAAGTGGAATATTATTTCTCCTGTTTGGACTGACTATTTTTGTCATCTATCTTTATTTCTTCGTCGGAATGGCGGAACTTGTTGCGGCTGCTGGGAAGACGGACCCCGTATACTATTCGTTGGCTGTCTCAGCGCTTCTACTGGGTACTGCATTCTATTCGTTGGCTTGGCAGCACATTCTTGGGCTTCTGCACATAAAAAGCGCGTTTCGGAAGACCTTCGCTTTCATTTGGGTGGGCAGTTTTGTTGATTTGGTGATTCCAGCTGAGTCCTTCAGTGGTGAGCTTTCTAAGATTTATTTGATGTCCAAGAATTCAGGTGAAGACATGGGAAAGGTAGCAGCGTCGGTCGTGAGCCACAGAATCCTAGCGATGACTACAATGCTTTTCGGCATAATCACAGGTTCAACCTTTCTCTTTTTCGGCTACGAAACATCTCAACTCGTCTTCAACCTGATGCTGTTTGTGGCTGTCTCCACCATTGTTGCGCTCTTCCTGATGTATTACCTGTCTTTGAAACCACGAGTAACCATGAAGATAGCAGCATTGATCGTGCGCTTTCTTTCTTTCGTTTCCAGAGGCCGCTGGGAACTGACTCGTTTTAAACTTGAGTTGGAGGAGGCGCTGACAACCTTTCATCAAGGGATGCGCATTCTAACCAAAAGACCGAAGAACCTTGTAGCTCCCCTCCTTTTCTCTGCAGTAGCGTTCCTTTTCGACTTGTCAATCTTTTTTCTTGTTTTGTTTTCTTTAGGTTTTGCTGTTTCCCTCAGCGTGGTGCTAATTGTTTACACTATTGTCGGCGCCATACAAGCAATTCCTCTGGGCATACCTGGGGAGGTTGGAATGACGGATGTGGCGATGGTTAGTCTCTACTCGTTGCTTGGTATTCCAGTGGGCATCAGCGGAGCTGCAACCGTGCTAACAAGAGTTTTGACTGTGTGGCTTAGAATATTTGTAGGATATGTTGTCGTTCAATGGATGGGAATCGCGATTCTGCGTGGACATGACGCGCGTGAAAAAACCAACTAATTATGTTAAGAATTAGCAAATGAATGAATAAGCATTACTTGGAAAACTCACTAGATCAACCCACGCACGCAGTTTTCCAGTACTAAGTTTCATAAAAAATATACTTCGTTATATTATTAGATTCCATAAAATCTATATTTTTCTCTAATAAATAACTAAAAGTTTCTGAAAAGAGAGTGGAGAAAAGAAAATGAAAATACCTTATTTAAAGAAAAATAAGCGAGACCGACAGAACTCTTTGAAGACAGCTGGCGTTGCCTTGGCTGTCTTATCCGTTATCCTCTCCCTTGCATTGCCTGCTTTCGCAGTGCCACCAGCGCCGGTTCTTTTGGACCCAAAGACCATTTCGAAGTATGTGAACCAGCTGACCGGTCCACCACCAGTGTATGAACCAACCGTGGTAAAAAAAGGCAAGATGATGTGGCACGAATATACAGTTGACATGACAGAGTTCTATCAACAAATTCTGCCTATAGGTTTTCCGATGACAAAAACATGGGGTTATGCGGGCATGGCTAAAGACCCGATAACTGGAGAATCTTTGGGCTATGTCCAGAGTTCACCAGGCGCCACCTTCGAGGCTATTAGGGGCATACTCATGCAGGTAACTTGGCGGAATAAGATTACTTCGCCACACATGTTTGCTATTGACCCAACCCTTCACTGGGCAAACCCTAACAATATGGAGATGCCGATGTATCCCTTTGAGCCGTATCCTCCAGGCTATCCTGAAGCCCAGCATCCTGTTCCGCTCGTTACCCATCTACACGGTGGAGAAGTTCAATCGACCTCCGATGGTCATCCCGATGCATGGTGGACTTGGGATGGAAAACAAGGCGTTGTCTACAACACAGTCAAAAAAACGAAACGTGGATCAGCGATCTTCTATTATCCCAACACGCAACTGCCTACTACCCTCTGGTACCATGATCACGCCCTGGGTATCACCCGCCTCAACGTGGGCTCAGGTCTCGCTGGTTTCTACCTATTAAGGGACCCCGACGATCCTATTGCCCCACTGCTGCCAAGCGGAATGTACGAGATGCCTATCGTTATCCAAGATCGAAACTTTTACGCTGACGGTTCGTTCTATTTTCCCAGCGACGGTGCCAACCCAGACATCCATCCACACTGGGAGCCTGAATTCTTCGGCAACACTATCATGGTGAACGGAAAAGTCTGGCCAAACATGAACGTTGAGCCACGACAGTATCGCTTTCGCCTCTTGGACGGCTCAAACGCTCGTTTCTACAAGCTCTTCTTCGTAGAACAGACAAGCATGACAAACGTTTCGTTCATTCAAATCGGTAGCGACGGCGGCTACCTTCCATGGCCTGTCACACTTACAGAAGTAACACTCGCGCCAGCCGAAAGAGCCGACATCCTCATCGACTTCTCAGACTTCGCCCCAGGAACCAAGATAATCCTCCGCAACAACGCCAAAGCCCCCTTCCCAAAAGGTGAAGCAGCAGATCCTCAGACGGTCGGACAGATAATGCAGTTCACCGTCATGTCGAGAACACCTGTTCCACCTACACCTCTGCCAACACCATGGCCCATCACCGTGTCAATGCTGACTCCAGATGCGCCGAGCAGAACCTTAACACTAATTGAGGTTATGGCTGCACTTGGCCCAGAGATGGTCCTTCTTGATGGACAAAAGTGGGGAGTCCCCATCTCTGAATGGCCACAAGTGGGATCGACCGAGGACTGGTATCTTGTTAACCCAACCGAGGACGCACACCCAATTCACCTTCACCTAGTACAGTTCCAAGCCGTCAGTCGCCAAGGATTCAATGTTGAGAAGTACTTGACCGACTGGATGGCGGTCAACGGCATGCCTCCATTCGACCATCCCACTGTGCAAATATCCCTTGATCACTACCTAATTGGTCAGCCTAAGCCCCCAGAGACAAACGAAATTGGATGGAAGGACACAGTCATAGCGTACCCTGGCGAGGTCACTGTGATACGAGTTAGGTTCGCACCACAAGATGCTGTTGGTGCTGCACCCGGAATAAACCTATATCCCTTCGACCCCACGTATGGACCAGGATACGTCTGGCACTGCCACATCCTCGAACATGAAGACAACGAAATGATGCGCCCATACAAAGTCATATCATAAACCCCTTTAAACCAAACACTTTTCCCCCACTTTTTTATAGGAAAAAATAACAGGAAATATTCCAGAAATGTATGTGCACGCAAAAACCAATTAATCTTGTTAAGAAATGACGAATAATGGAATTCATTAATTTAGAAAACTTTATCGATTCAACCCATGTTTAATTGTCTGTAAGTCTTTCATTACCCCTTGAAAAGTGCCGTAAACATCTTCTACATGTAGATTCGACTGCCTAACTTTATTTTGAATCAACCCTGCAGCCAAAACGACGGCACCAATAGTTTCGCTTACGGGGGTGGGTTCTGGAAAGACTATGAGGGACAAGCCAAGTTTGATGAGTTTCGACTTGTTATCTTTTCTCCACAAACGTCCCACAGAGCGAATTTCATCTGAAACTCCTTGGATGACATCAACAGACTCTTTGTAGGTTAGACCAAGTTCTTTCAAAGCTTCAACTGTGCTCTTTAACTCATCTGGCTTCATGTCGCTTCTCACTTCTTTAGTTCACCGATTATAGTATACTTGTAAAGCATGTTCAGAGCAAAAAAATCTTGGTGCCCCAAAACAATGAAGAAATAAATGTTGCAACAAGGTTAGAAGGAAAAATCTTTCAAAAAATCTAACAAAAACATATTTTGCACGCATGATTTTTGAGAAGAACATGGAAACTTCTCAATAGTGTTTAAAGAAGTTTCAAAATTTTTAACTACTCTTATAATAGCAAATAACATAAAGGCTACCCACTAACCAAAAATTTCGGTGTTGCAAATGTCAGAACGATACGCATTTATTCTCGTGAACATTCACGAGAATACCGACTAAAACTTGTGCTAATACATTACAATGAGCGTGCATACATGCAATTCTAGTGTTTTTGCATGAGTTTTGCAGGCGCAAACCCCTCGCGGAGAACCGGTGGGTTCTAACGCGCTATGTGCAACGGATATGGGGTCAAAATTTAACCCCACACACACAAAAAACGGACGACGGTTGATGGACAACGACCAACGGGCGAAACGACGACCAACCGCTAAAGGACGACCTGTAACCTGTATACTGGATTTAGGTACTATCTAGGTACTATAAGGAAAGGAAGGTACCAATAGAGAATACAGACTATGTAATCGAAATCGAGTATACACTTTAATAGAGTGAAGGGCAAAAAATCAGAGAAAACTTACCCCTAATCAATTGCATGCATGCAGCTTTTTTCTCGTTACCTTGCGCCTGGGAACGGGTATTCTGTTCCAAAGTTGCTTGTCCAGAGTAAGAAGTCGGCTAACTCAACGAGGTCGTTGTTGTCGTTGTCGGCGTCCACGTCGTTGCCTGGTAGGTACCGGTTGGGATCAGTGGGATCAATTGGATATGGATAGTCATATTGTTGGTAAACGCTTGGGCTGGTTCCAAATCTAGTTGTCCAGACGGAGAAGTCGGCTAATTCAACGAAGCCGTTGAGGTCGTGGTCGCCTGCGGGTCCAAGGTTATAGACCGCTGGGTCGTCGTTGCCAGGGCGGGTGGTGTTGTCCAGAGAATTCCAGTACATCGCCATGTACATCTGCGCCTTAACAGGGTCGTATTCGTAGGGTGGAAGCTCTGTGTGGAAGCTCTCATGCCATGGAAGGATGAAGGTTTTCCCTAGTATCGCGGTTGCGACGCCCCAGCCCGGCAAGATGTTGTGGAATATTGTTGAGGATGGGATGACGTGGGCTATAGCCTGTCTCACGTACCTGTTGCTAAGAATCGGGTTGTTGAGGTTCATCCAGAGGATGTTGCTTGCGGGATACGGGAACGAGTATACTCGGTGGGTTGGCCAATCCACCATGTCTAGCCACATTTCTATTGGCGCAGGTATAGGCTCGAAGAAGTCAACCTCGAGGGTTTGAAGGTCTATCAGCCTCTCAGCCTCGTTCGGTATGATCTTCACGATGAAGTTCTTGGGTAGTTGAGTCCCCCAGCCGAGAGCAGGCCAGTACCAGCTTTGGTTTGAGGCCAGGTCGAATCTTTGAAATTCGATGAATGTGGTCACTGGATAATCAGAGGCAACGGGTACGTAGGGTCCAAGCACTTCTAGGCCCTCCCCACCCATGCTTTCTGGCTTCCAATCGAAGTTGGATGCATGAGCTTTCCATGCGGTTGGTTTGTCAGCAATGCCCCAAGCCTTGAACTGGTGCCACGGGAGCATCGCAAAAGCCCAGCCATGCGCAAAATACCCAGCTAAGTCGTATCTTAGGTTGTAAGTCATTATGTCAACTGTGAGCTCGTCGACGACTACAGCCTCCTTTATTATGTGGATGTAGTCGGCGAGCGCTATGCTTCCAGCCTTCTTGTCGAGGACGGCGTTGATGGTGAATGCCACGTCTGTTGCGTTGAAGGGAACGCCGTCACTCCAATAGACATCCTGCCTAAGCGGAATCCTCGCAACAGCGTATCCGGGCTCGTACCCCAGCTCCTCAGAGTCATACCAGGTTGGGAAGTCGGCGGCGAGGCATGGGTAAACCTCGAAGCTGCCGCTCGTTGGATACTCCATGTTCTGGCGCGTGTTGCCGTAGAGCATGTCCATCCTCACGACGTTCATCAGCTCCTCGGTGTAGGTCAACGTGTAAAATGGGTGCCAAGCGTAGATGGAAAACTCGGAGGCACCGTATATGGCCGTGTCGTTCCCCACCGCCTTACGAGAGGCTGGAGCTACCTCAGCAAACTTGGTGAGGTTGATTCTCAACGACCTCAAATCGTAGAACCACGCGGTGTCGTCCCAACCGTCAAGGTAGGAGGCCCGCCCCGTCATTAACTCAGAGTAATACATGGGTATCACTGACGGGTCGTGCATGAACTCCTCCTGCCACCACCACATGAGTTGTTTATGCGTTGCTGGGTCAAGCGTTGCCATAGCCGAATGGTAGAGGGAGTCAGCTTTCTCATTCAGCCAGGGCATAACATTCCATTCAGGTACATGGTCTGAGAGCACTATTTCATCCAACCAGATGTAGCTGGTGGGGTTGAGCCGCCATTCCCTGATGGTGAGGTCCCATCCCTCCCGCGTTGCGGGATTGCCATCCGTGTCGCCTGGTATTTCCCAGTCATCATAGAAAATGGCATCGAACGTAAATGCATCCATCGTGTCGATTTTTATGTCGATGTTTAAGACGTTTAGGAGTTCCGTCTTGATTGCGTCCCATATAGGATAGTGGTAGTACCAGTACGGGTCGAGGATACGAATTCCCCACAACGTGATCAACGGCGTCTGCGCCTGCACAATTATTGGTAATAAGCCTATTGCAAATGAACTAATCATCATCGGACAGGTCAGAACCGCCAAAACATGTTTCCGGTTCAACTGTTTTCTTCTCCTCTCCCAATTAAGCATTTTTCATAGTCTAAACAAGAAGAAACCCAACACAGTTAAACGTTGGTTATAACCAAATTTAAATCTTGTGAAACAATCTACTAAAAGTACAAAGATAGGAAACATAAGTATGGTAACACTGATAACCTCTACCGTATGGTTTCATTAGGTTTCTTATTTAACAAACAAGATCAGTGCAATTACATAGAGTAGTAAAGAATTCCAGACTAGTAAAGCTTCCACAGTCTTGCTTCTCTTCCACAATAAAGCCGTAACAATAAGAAAAGGCAAAACTGAAAGAATTATCGGGAGCAAGGGTATTATGGATAGTTCCATTCATAAAGCACTCTCCAATATAACAACTTCCTCCGTTATGGATAGTACATTTCTCCTTAAATTACTAATGCAACTATTGCCACAACTGTTAGAATCGTTATGATTGTGAAAATAGCTACCATGGGCAAGTTGTTTTCATGAGCATACTTTCCTGGACTATTGATAACAGAATATAGTAACATTCCAAGTGATATGGCTGAAAGTATTTTTGCCCAATCACTAACTAGAAATAATCCAACTCCAGAGATGATTAACACAATAGCTGTCAGAAGCTCAGCCACAATGTGGTAGGCTATTAGTCTAGGAGCGTAACTGGCTGGTCTCAACTCTGGCACCTGTTTTGTCAAAAGGAGAGAGATCCACATTCCAATCATCATTAAACCAATTAAAACAGAATATATCCCAACTAAATTGCTTGCAGAAAGCAAACTCATTGATATTTCACCTTATCCGAGATATAAGTCATAAGTTAATAATCTTTATGACAACAACATTACTAGCAG
>CAYFTS010000195.1:0-4487 GCA_964346135.1 uncultured Candidatus Bathyarchaeia archaeon
TATGTTATCGTTTTTGTGGGAATCAACGGAACAGGCAAAACCACCAGCATAGCTAAAGTCGCTAAACTCCTTATGAAAAATGGGCATTCAGTTATCTTAGCCTGCAGTGACACCTACCGTGCAGGGTCCATTGAACAGTTGGAGGAACATGCCAAACGACTGGGCGTTCGCATGATTAAACATAAGTATGGAGCTGACCCGGCAGCTGTAGCTTACGACGCTATTGCTCATGCTAAGGCTCATGGAGTTAGTGTTGTTCTCATAGATACGGCTGGACGCATCCAAACGAACAAAAACTTGATGAATGAGTTGGGGAAAATCAAGAGGGTTATTAATCCTGACTTAACCATTCTTACGGTTGATGCTTTGACTGGAAACGACGCGGTTATGCAAGCTGAGGAGTTTCATAAAAGCGTTGGAATTGACGGGACAATTTTGACAAAGGTGGACGCGGATGTTAAGGGTGGAGCTGCCCTCAGTGTGACTTACGTGACTGAGAAACCCATAGTGTTTGTTGGAACTGGTCAGGAATATGAGGACTTGGAAGAGTTTAATCCTGAACGGTTCACGCAGATGATTTTGAAGTAAAATTGAATTTCACGCTTTTCCCAACAGTTTTAGCAGGATTCCTTTTGAAGAGTGCAGTCTGTTTTCGCTTTGCTCATAAATTATGGAGTTTGGACTCTCTATCGCATCTTCACTTATCTCGTAGCCTCGATGCATCGGCATGTCATGCATTATCAACGCGTCGCTACCCTTCAACAGTTCAGCATTTATTTGGTAAGGCTTCATTAGTTTGATTCTCTTCTCTTTCTTTTCCTTAAACTTTGGGTTCAAAAAGAACTCCATGTCTATCCAAGTATCCGTGTAAACGATGTCGCTTTTTTTCACAGCCTCTTTAACGCCCAACGTGGTCTTGTACAGTCCCGTCTGCTTCGCTCGTTCAATCAACTCTTCGTCAAGAGAAGGCTCATTAACCAACGGAGTCACAGCTGTGATTTCCATTCCCACTTTTGTGCAGCCCTCTATCAGAGAGTTGCAAACGTTGTTGTGGATTCCAACGTAAGTGAGCTTTAACCCTTTTAAGCTTCCCTTCTTCTCTTTAATCGTCATCAAGTCGGAGATAGCTTGGCAAGGATGATATTTTTCATCACAGCCATTAATCACTGGAACCCTTGATGTTTCTGCCATGGCCTGTAACTCAACATTTCTTAGTAAACGCGCCATTATGCAGTCAACGTTTCTTGACAGATATCTTGTCTCATCTCTGATATCAGCTAAGATGAAGTTGGTTGTTCTCCAATCCAGAAAAACAGCGTGCCCTCCCAGCTGAGTCATAGCCACCTCAAAGGAAACTCTTGTTCGAGTAGAGGTTTTCTGAAAGATCATTGCCAAAGACTTGTCTTTCAGAGAAGTTCTGTACTTACTTTGATTTTTCTTTATCTGTATAGATAGTTCAATCACGTCTTCAATTTGTTTTGCAGACCAATCTTTAAGGGTTAGTAGATGCATTTCTAACTCACTTATTCCTGTGTTCTCTTTAAATTGCAAGTGGATAGATATAAGGGGTTTGTGGAACCCATACATCTTGAACCAGAATTGCGTGCTTTTATTTTTAGGAGGCGCGGGTCGTCGAGGTGAATAGAATGAGAGACTTCTGCTGCAACGTTAGTCCACTTGCCCGCACCACTTGTTCTTATGCAAAAATTTTATAGATAAATCTATGGGTTTCCTCTAGAAGAAAATTCTATACAAAATTTTGTGCACGCGAAACCTATATTTTCTGAGTTGTCTCTCAATTTACAGTTGGGAAAACTTGATATGATTTTAATTGTAGCATCAACCAAAGACGTTGCTAGCATGAACATTAGCCGACAAATCCTTGACAAATACGACTTTGAAAAAGTTGAAGAAAAAATCCATCAAAACCCCGTGTACTCTAAGAAAATGCAGGATTCTCTGGCTAAGCTGGTCTTCGTTAACGAAAACATTGTGAACACCCAGTTTATCACCGAACTTTTTAATCCTCAACTATTAGTCTTCATATCCAAACACCGCAGCGTAAGCGGACGCCCCACCCTCTCAGTTCACACCCCCGGCAACCTCGGCGAAGCACAAATGGGCGGAATTCCAAGAAGAGTCTCAGTTTCTCCAGCCAGTGCAATGAGAAACGCACTGTTAGAAATGGCTAATATGAAGGAAGAGTTGAAACTGAACTATCAAGTCTGCTATGAATGCACACATCACGGTCCCTCTCTGGATGTCCCAGCTATGTTTGTGGAGTTAGGCAGTTCAATGAAGCAGTGGGAGGATAAGAGGGCAGCGGAGGCAGTGGCTCGCGCTGCGATGGCTGCAGTTTCTAAACAGTCAAAATATCAGGCAGTTTTGGGCATAGGTGGCCCCCACTATAACGTTAAATTTACAAAAATTGCGCTGAGCAAGCCGATAGCCTTCGGTCATATCATCCCAAAATACGCTGTTTCTCTGTTAGACGCTGATATGGTGAAGCATTGCGTGGAGAGAACTGTGGAAAAAGTGGAGTCCGTGATTCTTGATTGGAAGGGAATTAAAGGCGCAGACAAAAAGAGATTGATGACGATACTGAATGATGTTGATGTTTCGATAGAAAAAGTTTGAAACTTTACTTCTGCTCCACACTACAGCGATGCTCCACGCTAAGACTGTTCAAATCTTCAAGTATGTCGGGACATTTTTGAATGCATTTTTGCACGAGATGCAGATACCTCGCGACTCTCACACTCTCTGAACTTACCTGTATGGCTTTTCCATTAAGAATTACGAAGTGACTGAAAGGAACCTTTGCCTTTGTTATGAACATGGCTTCGTTTGCCGCAGCATGTAACGCAAGGCAGTGAGGAGAACCCTCCATCGTCAACACTGTTAGATCATTTATGTTTGAGCACGTTAAAATGGCAGCTAGCTTGCCCATAAGCATCTCAGCGTTTTCCGCCTCTGGACAGCTAGTTAGAACCACACGCCCCTCCGCGAACCTTTTGTAGACGCTTGGATACACCGTTTGAGCACACTCGCTCACAAGGAGTAGAGAAGCTTCCTTCAAGAAAGACGCTTTCACCCAAGTCTCAATTAATTTCATAGTTTTCGCCATGCACTATTATGGCTGCTGAACCCTTTATGTGTCCTTTGCCCCATTCAAACACTTCTCAAAATTACCCCTACTAACTCTGCGAACCCAAAAACTTAATTTCATATTCGAACTCAAAACAACTTTGGGTAGTATCAATGGAAGCCTATATCTTCGTAAGCACCAAGCCGGATATGTTGTGGAAAGTAGCTGAAGCATCCCTCAAAATTGATGGAATTAAGACGGCTCAGGCTGTTACGGGGCAATACGACGTTGTGATGCACGCCTTATTTGAAAACATGGAAGCGTTGGGAGAATTGATACGTAAAATTCATACTATTAAAGGTGTGACGAGAACTCAGACGGCTGTAGTGGTGCCTCCTAGAATCTATTAGGAAATTAGAAGCAACTCTGTTTAATCGACACTCTTTTTCCTTTTTCTTGGCTTGTTTCACTAATCTGTTGGAGCCACCAGCTTTTTTAGGGACATTTCTATTCGCTGGATATGCCTTAATGTCTCTTCTGATCCTTCAAATCTTTCGATAATCTCTCGACACTGTCTTAGAGTCTCTTCGAAATTCCTTCGATAACTGATTTTTTCCAACTGCTCACCATGTTTTTGCTTCCTTTACAGATGCTTAAAAGACCAGCGACGCAACAAACAAAAAGACACTACACAGAGCGTGGTGAAAGTAAAAATGTTTGTGTACAAAAAAGGTGTAGTGGTGCGGTCGCCGGGATTCGAACCCGGGATTACAGGCTTGGAAGGCTTACACCCGTTTTTGACTGTGTCCTAAACCAGACTAGACCACGACCGCACAGTTTCAACAAAGATTTGTGGTCGTAGATATTTATTACGGCTTTTTGCCTTTTAAAAATTAGAAACTGAGACTCCAAACTTACTATTTTTTACGAGTGTTTTTTCGGCTTGAACGCTCTAATTTTGTCGCTGGAGATGTATTTGGATTTTGCCTTGCCAATTACTTCCACCTTCTCAAAGCCAGCGTCCTTGATTGCCTGTAGATACTTTTGTTCTTCTGATGCTCCGCTTACACACGCCACGTATCCTTCAATTGACTCTTTAATTTCGTTCGGTAACTCTTCTTCGAGGACTATGTCAGACACAAATATTCTGCCGCCGGGTTTAAGCACTCTGTACGCTTCTCTAAATGTTTTGTGCTTGTCTGGTGTCAAGTTTATTACACAATTGCTGATTATCACATCAACTGATTCGTCATCAACGGGTAAGTTTTCTATGTCACCTAACCTAAACTCCACATTTTTGAAACCCAGTTTTTCCGCGTTTTCTCTAGCCTTTTTAACCATTTCAGGTGTCATGTCAACTCCAATTACTTTGCCTTTATTGCCCACTTTCTTGGCTGCC
>CAYFTS010000196.1:0-1694 GCA_964346135.1 uncultured Candidatus Bathyarchaeia archaeon
TGGATTGAAGTCATTTCAAAGCTGGCGAGCAACGCAGAGAACTTTATCGCTGCCTGCGACTACGACTTAGAAGGAAGCCTCATCGGATACTCCATACTGAAATACGCTTGTGACAACAAAGAAGACGTAGCGAAAAGAATGAAGTTTTCCACGCTTACTAAAAACGAGTTGGAAAAAGCTTACGAAGAACCTCTGCCCAACCTCAATTTTGCCTTAATAGAAGCTGGAAGAACTAGACACGAAGTTGATTGGTTGTACGGCGTAAATCTTTCACGCGCATTGACTTTGGCGGCTAAACGTTGGAGTGGAAGATACGCCACTTTAAGCACTGGAAGAGTGCAGGGACCAACCTTAAAGTTCTTGGTGGGAAGGGAGAAGGAAATCAGAAGTTTTGTTCCAGCCCCGTACTGGAGCATAATGTCTGAAGTTGAAATCAAAGGCTCCGTTTATGAAGTGGAATACGAAACAAAAACTTTTGAGAAAAAAACAGATGCTGATGCTGTGGTGAAGGCATGTAAGGGAAAAACTGGTGAAATAGAGACAATTGAAATGAGAAAGCTTCGACAAAAGCCTCCGATACCTTTTGATTTAGGAAAATTGCAAACCGCGGCATATAGCCTGTTTAGATACACTCCAAGAAGAACATCGGGCATTGCTCAACGTCTATATCTGGAAGCGTTAATCTCCTACCCCAGAACCAGCAGTCAAAAGCTGCCTCCGACAATTGATTACAAGGCAATACTCAAAAAGTTGAGGAAAAAGGCTGTCTACAAAAAATTAGCTTCAGACCTCTTAGGAAAGGATGAGTTAAAACCTGTGGAGGGAAAGAAAGAGGACCCCGCTCATCCAGCAATATATCCAACAGGCAACATGCCAGAAAGAGAGTTAAGTGAGACTGAAAAGAGAGTTTGGGACCTCGTTGTCAGACGGTTCATGGCGGTTTTCGGCGAACCAGCCATCAAGCAAAGCATGAAAGCTTCCATAGTTGTAAACGGTCACCACTTCTACTTGCGGGGAAGACGAGTTTTAAAGGAAGGATGGACGCGCTTTTACAAACCCTACATAAGAGCTGAAGAGGTGATGCTTCCTGCCATTAAAGAGGGAGAAAAAGTTTCAATGAAGCAGGTGATGCGAGAGGACAAGTTCACCAAACCTCCTCCACGCTACAACCCGAGCAGTTTACTCCAGAAAATGGAAGAAGAAGGAATCGGAACCAAAGCTACTAGAGCAGATATCATTGAAACACTCTATAGTAGAGGCTATGTTGCGGAAGAAAGGATTGTGGCCACCGACCTAGGATTTGACATTGCCGATGTCCTCAGCAAATATTGTCCAAGAGTGATCTCTGTGAAGTTTACGCGAGAACTTGAGGAAAAAATGGAAAAGATTCAAACTAACAGTGAAGATAGAGTGAACGTGTTGGTTGAAGCTGTTAACCACTTGAAGCCAGTTCTCGAAGAACTTAAGGAAAGAGAACAAACCATAGGTCAAGTTTTGAGTCAAGCCATCAAAAGAGCAAGGATGCAAGAACGAATAATCGGCAACTGTCCTGACTGCAAAACTGGCAAACTAATGATTCTGTACTCTCGAAAAACAAGAAAACGTTTCATCGGTTGCACTAACTACTTCAAAGGCATCTGCACAACCTCGTTCCCACTTCCACAAAAAGGAACTGCCAAGCCAGCGCAGAAGAA
>CAYFTS010000197.1:0-11496 GCA_964346135.1 uncultured Candidatus Bathyarchaeia archaeon
TTCTAGCGTAACTATTGTAATAACCAATATTTCTATTTTGCGAAACAATCTTCTGTATGCCTAAATTTATGACAACAAGAACCAACCTACTGAATTTTTGCGCGAAGAAAAACGAAAATTTGACCTACTGGACCTATTTTTCGAGCTAAAAACGCAAAATAATCCTAAAATCAAAAGATTTTCAAATAGTCTCACACATCTTGAATGCATGTGTTTTTGGGTAAACTTTTATATCTAGTCGTTTTCATTATTGTTTCGCAAGATGAGTTAGATAGTTATGAGCAAGGAACCAAAAACCAACGACATAATTGTGCAAAAGTTGCTGACGGACAAACCCTCTGATTTCAAGTTTCACGCGGCATATCTGCTTTACTCTCAAGCATGGGATAACACTTCTTCTGAAGAAGATAGAAATGAACTAAACGAAATCATAACATTACTCTCTAAAGGCGAAATCGACTATCAAGCTTTCTACGAAAAGATGCACCGATACAGAACACGCCTCAATCATGGCGATTACCATGCTGGCGGAAGAACAAGAATTGAAACTCAAAGAAAAAGGGACTGGAGAAAAAAAGAAGCAAAAAACCTGAGAAATAAACGATACAGAAAATAGTCAGTCATCCATAAGATGCTCTCATTGCTTAATTAGATGTTTCTTTATTATTTCTTCAATGTCTTCTGGCTGAGAGAGAACAGTGATTCCCTTCATTCCCTTCAATCTATCAGCGTTTTCGATATCAATCTCCCTTATCGTTAAAGTCAACTTTTCGCCGTCAGGCAGAACGGTAGTTATTTTGCCAAGTTTTTGATCTGCCGGGTAAATATACACTTTGTTGCCAGCTTTGAGTGTTTGTGATGCACAGTTAGAAATCAACGAGTCAGCAATTCCATGAGCTATTTTTGCAGTGGTGTTTGCCGTGGCTGGGCAGATTAGGAAGAAGTCATATTTGCCTTTTTGAAGTGGTCCTGCTAGGAAAGGAGCGTTTGGTCCTCTTTCAATCATCACCTTCTTAAAATTGTCTTGTAGCGACCGCCAGAGTTTATACATGCGAACAACCATTTCTCCATTTTTTGACAATGCCACTCTTACATCTAGATTATGTTTTTTCTGAAGTTTCTTCATGATGTTCACTGTTTCTTCAAGTTTGTCTCCGCACCCTGTGATTCCCCATAAAATCTTTAAAGTCATGGGGTCACCTTCTAAGTTTACGAGTATCTATAGCAGTTTTCATAAGCCTTTTAACTGTTTTACGGATAGTTTTCATTCCTTCCTTGTCTGCTTCTGTTCCTTTAGCGCCCTTGTCATGGGACCAAACTGTGCCGCCGAGGTTTGCACCGAAGGCTCCGCCACCCACTGGAATAATTTTGTTGATTATGAAGAAAACGTGAATTGTTTGAAGTGCGAGTTCTTGACCTCCAGCTCTGTCGCCTCCAACCGCAATTCCTGCTCCAACCTTGTTTTTCAACACATCTGGGTTTATGGCTACGATTGATCGGCATCTGTCAAAAAAGGCTTTAAGTTGTGCGCTGAGGGTTCCCTGATAAACTGGAGTGCCGAAAATTACGGCGTCTGCTTGAGTTAGGATGTTTAAAGCTGGTTTCAAATCGTCGTTCTGAACGCAACCTTTCTTTTCTCTTATACAATAGTCGCAGTGAAGACAAAAATTAGCATCTTTACCTCGCACAGAGAAGTATTCTGTTCTAACGCCAAATTTTTCTTTTGCATATCGTAAAGCTTCTTTAACAGCATATGCAGTGGCTCCTTCTCTTGGACTTCCTGAAACTCCGAAGAGAAGAATAGAAGAGCTATTCACTTTTCCACTTCCAGCACAATCATCAGTCAAAAACACTCTGTGAGTTGAAAGATATTTATCTTCTCTTTCATAACCTTCAGAAGTGAGAGAATAGAAAGATTGTTCGAATTGTTCGCCATGTTTGTTTTGATAAAGCTTTTATTCGTTTTCAGTATGTTATCCTCTCCACTTAGATAGGAGAAAGGAATGTGCATAGATTTAACAGCACAACTTCAACTCCCTTCTTTCGTCTACTATCTAAAGATGTTCTTGATGCAATTCACGGAACCACATTTAGATGTCTTAGAGAGAAATCATTAAGAGAACAGATAAAGAATTAATTAGAAAAACCTGACCTCGCCTTAATAAAATTATTGCGAAAAACTATAAAAAATTCCAAATAGCATAAGATTTTTATGTTTTCTTCGTAAAAATTACCGTTATGGAACAATTAGATAAAAGAGATATGGAAATCCTAAAACTATTGCAGAAAAACTGTAAAATGACAGCGAAGGAAATAGCTGGAAAGATTGGCAGCCCCATAACCACCGTGTACGCAAAGATAAAGAGAATGGAAGAACTGGATGTAATAAGGCAATACAAAGCTATTTTAAACTCAAAGAAACTTGACAGAGGAACGACTGCTTTTGTTTTAATGTCATTTGCCTATCGCCCAGGAGGCAGAGAAAGACCATTATCGCAGAGAGACGTGGCAAAACAGATTGCGGCATTTCCAGAAGTGCAAGAAGTACATATAATTACTGGAGGTTGGGATATTCTCGTCAAAGTTAAAATTGACCATGTTGACACGTTGGGAAAACTTGTTATGGACAGGTTGAGAATGGTTGAAGGAATAGAGAACGCATTGAGTTGCATAGTGTACGAATCGGTGAAAGAAACCACTGACATACTCACTTAGTAAGTAGAACTTCTCTAAACGAATTCCCAATTAGTATCCACAGATAGCATCAAAAAGGCTTTTACGAGATGATTTGAATTCTTTCAACATGGTTAAAGGTGTTCTCTAAATGTCATGTACATAAATGTACACATAAGTTTTAAATACGACACTTATCTTCTAAATCCATCCTAAAACAATCCTAGGAGCACCACAAAATGAGGAATCATGTTTGGCTACGAATTGACCACCACACAAGACCAACCTAAAAACGTTTCCCAACTAAATTTTAGAAAACTTCCTTTCGCATGTTCCCCTGCGGACATCTTTCTGAGAATCTATAAACGTTACGAATATTTGTATCTCCTCGAGTCTATGGAAGGACCTAAAAAGTTAGCTCAGTATTCATTTTTAGGTTTTAACCCTCGCCTAATCATCAGCGCAAAAGACGGTGAAATAACGGTCAAAAACAGGGAAGCCAATGAAGAAGTTAAGATGAAAGTCGATGATCCTCTCGATGTAATTAAAAAAATAGTTAGCGAGAAAGAATGTCCCTACAAACCTCTCAGATTTATTGGAGGCGCAGTCGGATACGTCTCCTACGACGCAATACGTTACTGGGAGCGGCTCCCCGACGTCGCTGTTGACGACTTAAATTTTCCTAATGTTGAAATGGGAATGTTTGATGACGGCATCGTGTTTGACCACAATAAGGGGCAGGTTTTCTACTTTTACAGAGATAAAAATCGTTTTAATGAGTTAAGGAATTTAATGGAAGAACCTGCTGATCCAGAAACTTTGGTATTCACAGACCCAAAAACGAACGTCACTAAGGAGCGATATGAAGAATCAGTACGGAAAGCCAAGAATTACGTGGCAGCCGGTGACATCTTCCAAGTTGTCCTTTCAAAACGTTACGAGTTTAACGTTAAAGGCGACTTAGCAAACTTCTACTTGTCCCTTCGGCGAATAAACCCGTCCCCCTACATGTATTTCTTGAAGATGAGAAACCATCAAATCGTTGGGTCAAGCCCTGAAATGCTTGTGAGAGTTGACAATCAGATAGCGGAGACTTTTCCCATCGCGGGCACTAGACCACGAGTGGATGACGCTAGCAAAAACAAAGCATTATCTAGAGAGTTGCTGGCAGACCCTAAGGAAAGAGCAGAACACGTGATGCTTGTGGATTTAGCTAGAAACGATATCGGAAGAGTTTCGAAGTTTGGAAGCGTCCACGTTCCAGAGTTCATGGAGGTCCACCAGTACAGCCACGTACAGCACATAGTTTCAAGAGTGGTCGGTACGCTCAGAAACGATTGTGACTGCTATGACGCTTTGAGAGCTGTTTTCCCAGCTGGCACTGTTTCTGGAGCTCCCAAAGTTAGAGCTATGGAGATTATTGAAGAATCAGAACCCACCAAAAGAGGACCTTACGCAGGAGCTGTTGGCTACTTCTCCTACAACCGAAACGCAGACTTTGCCATAACCATCAGAACGCTTGTTGCAAACAGGCGAAAGAGTTTTGTTCAGGTTGGAGCCGGCATCGTGGCTGACTCTGTTCCGGAGAGGGAATGGTTCGAAACTGAGCACAAGGCTGAGGCTCTTATGAAAGCTCTAGAACTTTCTGGAGGCGATTAACCATGAGGGTTTTAGTCATCGACAATTACGACTCCTTCGCCTACAACCTCGTTCAGTACATTGGAGAACTCGGAGGAAACCCCATCGTCTATAGAAACAACAAGATAACTCTGAAACAAGCGATGAAACTCAAACCGGACAAAATCGTCATTTCCCCGGGACCAGGAAGACCTGAAGATATTCGATATTTTGGAGCATGTTCCGACATCTTGCTACACATGAGCTGTGAAATCCCTACTTTAGGTGTGTGTCTCGGTCATCAGGGGATTATCTCCGTTTTTGGGGGCAAAATTGTGCGTGCAAAGAGGTTGATGCATGGGAAAACGAGTCTGATAAGGCATGACGGCAATGGAGTTTACAAGGATGTGGAGAACCCCTTTGTGGCTACTCGTTATCATTCACTGGTTGGAGATAGAGCGGCGATTCCTTCATGTCTTAAGATAACAGCGGAATCGCTGGATGACGGAGAAGTCATGGGTGTGCGTCACATCAAGTATCCAATCGAAGGAGTTCAATTTCACCCCGAATCCATATTGACCACGGTGGGCAAAACATTTCTAAAAAATTTCCTTGAAGGAACTGAGTGAAGAAGATGATAAAGGAAGGTATACAAAAACTGATTGCAGGTGCTGACCTAACGTACGATGAAGCAAGAGTCATAATGAAGGAGATAATGTCTGGCAACGCGACACAGGCACAGATTGGAGCATTCATAACTGCCCTGAGAATGAAGGGAGAAACCATAGACGAAATCTCAGCCCTAGCCGCAGTGATGAGAGAATTCTGCAAACGAATCTATCCAAAAGTTCAGGGACGTCTTGTGGACACGTGTGGCACGGGCGGAGACCGCGTTAAAACCTTCAACATCAGCACCACAGCCGCTTTCGTTGTGGCAGGCGTTGGAGTGACAATAGCTAAGCATGGAAATCGTTCAGTTACCAGCAAAAGCGGGAGTGCAGACATATTGGAGAAACTCGGTTTTAACCTTAATTCATCGCCTGATGTGGTGAAGAAAAGCATTGAGGAAGTAGGAATAGGCTTCATGTTTGCTCCAGTTTTCCATGGAGCTATGAAACACGCTATTGGGCCTAGAAGAGAAATTGGCATAAGAACCGTTTTTAACGTTCTCGGACCCTTAACAAACCCAGCGAACGCAACTGCCCAACTGCTAGGAGTTTATGACAAAACGTTGATTGAGCCTCTAGCTTACGTCTTGAAGAAGCTTGGTTGCGGTGAAGCCATGGTAGTTCACGGATTAGATGGACTAGACGAGATTTCCACGATTGGCAGAACAGCGATTGCGCAATTGAAGGAGGGAAAAGTTAGTTTGTTGGAAGTAGCTCCAAAAGACTTCGGCGTCAAACTAGCCAAACCAGAAGACATCAAAGGAACCACACCAGAGCAAAGCGCTGAATTAACCTTCCGAATCTTATATGGATACGAAAAAGACGGAGGTCCAAAAAGAGACATTGTGTTGGTCAACGCGGCTGCGGGAATAGTGGTGGGTGGAAAGGCTGATGATTTTCGTTTTGGAGTAGAGTTGGCCTGTGAATCCATTGATAGTGGCTCTGCCTACAAGAAGCTGAAGGGGCTCATTAAAGCCAGCGGTGGAGAAATGTTGCAACTTGAGAGGCTGGAGTCGAAGTATGGCTGACTTTCTAGACGTCTTAGGGCAGGATGCGTGGAAAACAGTGAACATGGGCTATTATGAAAATATCAAAGAAGTTACGTTAAGCGCTTCTTTAAGTTTGAAGGCGGCGGTGCTGAAGTGCAGAAGTGCTCCAGTTATCACTGAAATAAAGGTTGCTTCACCAAGTTTGGGCATAATTGGGGAAAATGTTGACGTGAGGAAAGTTGCTTTGGCAATGGAAAAGGGTGGAGCCGTTGGGTTATCTTTTTTAACTGAGCCAAAACATTTTGGCGGTTCTCTTGATGCCTTCGCTGAAACACGAAGCCAAATTGAGCTTCCCATTCTCATGAAAGATATAATTGTAAGCCAGTCGCAGATAGACGCCGCAGCCAAGATAGGGGCAAATGCAGTCCTCTTAATAGAGCAACTCTTCAGACGAGGATACTGTGAATGCAATCTTCACAACATGATTACATATGCACACTCGCATGGTCTCGAAGTTTTGTTAGAAGCTCACACCGAGGAGGAGTTCCTTTCGGCACTAAAAACTGAAGCTGACCTTATTGGCATCAATAATCGCAACTTGGAAAACTTGGAAGTGAACCTTGACGTAACGAGGATAATCTTAACGAAACATCCGACAAAAGAGAAGTTGGTTGTGAGTGAAAGCGGCATCCAGAATCCCACTGACATCCGCTTCCTCCACCAGTGTGGAGCCCACGCCTTCCTAGTCGGGTCTTCCATCATGAAGGCAAGCGACGCAGAGAAAAAAGTTAAGGAGCTTGTGAACGCCTTATGAAAGTTAAAGTGAAGATCTGTGGCATGACCAGCAACGAAGATTTGTTTACAGCTATAGAAGCGGGAGCAGACGCCGTTGGGTTCGTCGTCAATGTGTCTTCATCACCTAGAAACCTTACAATAGAGAAGGCTGAGAGGTTGATGAGAAACACTCCAGTTTTCGTCAAAAACGTTGTAGTCACTGTTCCCAAAAAACTCGGCGAGTTAGTAGAAATTTATGAAAGGTTGAGACCAGACTTTCTTCAAATTCACGGTCACAACTTGTCAGACTCTGTTATTCGAGAAAAGTTGCCTAACACGCATTTAATAAGAGCCATTCAAGTGAAATCTGTTCACGCTGTTGACGAAGCCGTTAAAACAGCGAACACGTTTGACGCCGTTCTACTAGACACATTTGTTCCAGACAAGTTTGGAGGAACTGGTGAAGTTCATGACTGGGAACTGAGTAAGCATATTAGATTGAAGGTTCATCCAAAACCGCTGATTCTTGCTGGAGGTTTAAATCTTGAGAACGTTCAAGATGCTGTCCGCGTTGTTAAGCCCTACGCTGTCGACGTGTCCAGCGGCGTCGAATCACAACCTGGCATTAAAGACTCCAAAAAAGTTTTTGAGTTCATAAAAAATGCGAAGGAAGTTGAGATATGAAAGAGTTAAGCCTATACCCAATTGATGGAAAATACGGAAAATATGGTGGACGATTCGTTCCAGAAACCTTGATGGCTGCTATAAGCGAACTTGAAGAAGCCTATGAAAAATCAAAGAAAGACACGAATTTCCAAAAACAACTGAAATATTACTTGTCTGAATATGCTGGTAGACCAACCCCTCTCTACTACGCTGAAAACCTAACAGAAAAGATTGATGGAGCAAAGATTTACCTCAAACGGGAAGACCTCGCCCACGGTGGTGCTCACAAGATAAACAACACGCTTGGACAAGCTCTACTTGCAAAGAAAATGGGAAAGAACCGAGTTATAGCTGAAACCGGCGCTGGCCAACACGGAGTTGCCACTGCAATAGCTTGCGCTGCTCTAAGATTGAAGGCTGAGATTTACATGGGCTCTGAGGACATGGAGCGGCAGAGACTAAACGTCTTCAGAATGAGGCTTCTGGACGCCGAGGTTCACAAGGTTGAGTCTGGGTCTAAAACTCTGAAGGACGCCATAAACGAAGCTCTGAGAGACTGGGTTACAAACGTTCAGACAACCTACTATCTCATAGGGTCTGTTGTTGGCCCTCATCCATATCCTCTGATCGTTAGGGACTTCCAAAGCGTCATAGGCTACGAGCTTAAGGAACAGATAATGCAGAAGGAAGAACGACTTCCAGACGCTTTGGTTGCATGCGTGGGCGGTGGAAGCAACGCCATAGGCACCTTCTATCCATTCATCGACGACAAAAAGGTAAAGATGATCGGCGTTGAAGCAGCTGGACGTGGAATAGAATCTGGAAAACATGCAGCTTCTCTCTGCGCTGGATCAGAAGGCATACTCCACGGCATGCAAACCTACCTTCTTCAAGACGAACATGGACAGATACAAACCACTCACAGCATATCCGCTGGCCTCGACTATCCAGGAGTTGGACCTGAACACACCTTCTTAAAGACTATAGAAAGAGCTCAGTATGCTACTGCAACCGATAAGGAGGCAGTAGACGCTTTCCTCAAACTGTCGAAAACCGAAGGCATAATTCCAGCACTGGAACCGTCCCATGCTTTAGCTTACGCCATGAAACTTGCACAAGCAATGAAGAAGGACGAAATAGTTGTGGTCACTCTTTCCGGGAGGGGCGACAAGGATGTGGAAGTGGTCGCTGAATATTTGGGAGTGAAGATATGAGAGAAATAGAGAAGACTTTTCGAAACTTGAAGAAACGGAATGAAGGAGCACTTATAGCCTACGTTACTGGAGGCGATCCAAAGCCAGAGTATACGCCTTACATTGTTGAAGCATTGATTGATGGAGGAGCGGACATCGTCGAAGTGGGAATTCCCTTTTCTGATCCAGTAGCGGACGGCCCAACCATTCAAGGAGCCACTGTACGGGCGTTGAAAACTGGAATAACTCCGAAGAAAGTGCTCGGAATGATTGGAGAAATAAAGAGTAAACACCGTATGCCTATCACAATTTTAACTTACTACAACCCCATCTTTAAAATGGGAGTGAATAACTTCTTCAGTTTAGCCAGCAACTATGGAGTTAACGGAGTCATCGTTCCTGACCTTCCGATTGAAGAAGCTAAAGACTACAAGAAGGTTGCTGACGCCTACGAAATAGACACAATCTTTCTTACAGCTCCCTCTACCTCCACAGAGAGACTGCAGAAAATCGTTGAGTATACATCGGGTTTTCTCTACTTGGTCTCGGTATTTGGTGTGACTGGTACTAGATCAAAGGTTCAAGATTTAACTGTTAATCTCATCCGAAAAACTCTTCTATTCACAATTGGGAAAATTCCGTTGGCTGTTGGCTTTGGGATTTCGGAACCAGAACACGTGAGAACTGTCATATCAAACGGTGCTGATGGAGCCATAGTGGGGAGCAGATTCGTGAAAATCATAGAAAAGAACATGGAAAACGAAGACATAATGCTTGGGGAAATCAAAAAGTGTGCGCGTGAATTAAAAAATGCAACAATAAGCGGCTAATTACTGGGTATATAGATTATCTAATTGATTTTGCTAGCTACTGTGTTCAAAAAGTTGAACAGAGTGTTCAAAAGCGTTGCATTAAGTACCTCGATGTCACTATAGTTTAAAGAAATAAAATGGGGTGAAATGGGAAAATGACGCTTGACGCTAGAAATGTGGGCTTGTATGGAACCACTGGTGTTCTGGTGGCTGCTCTGATAATTGCTGGCATAGTGTTCTCAGGCTTAAGACTTCCAACCTTTGTTTCCAATACTGGAACCTTGATCATAAAGTTGACTGACGCGCCTGCTAACATAACGCATCTTAACGTGACAATTACCAGCGTTTCAGTCCAGAGAGTTGAGAATGATAACGAAACTTGGGTGGACTTGGCGTTCGTTGGCGGTGTATCAAGCGTTTCTTTGGATTTGTTGGAGCTCGAGAATGTAACTAGAGATCTGTCAGTAGCGGATATTCCTTCTGGGAATTATACAAAGATTAGACTGGGCATAGGCGAGGCCAATGTGACTTATGCCGAGGGTGGTTGGGAACCGGTCAATGTTCCACCTGATAAAATAGATGTAAAGGTGCACTTTGAGATAGAAAGCGGCGGAGTTAGAACACTGCTCATTGACATGTGGGTAGACTGGATAGCCATTAGTAACAGCGGCAACCTTAGACCGGTGCTAAAAGCCACACCCACAATCATATCTTAAACCAAAAACACTCCCACCTTTATTTTTCTTAGTTTCATTTACGTCTACATAGGACATTCCGATTACCAGTCTTCAGAATCTGAACCAACAAGTCGCAAAAGAGAATTGGACAAAAGTTAGGGTTTTTGTCGCCACGCCCTAACGGTCTCATACCACAAAATCCCTGTGCCGAGAATGCCGAAGATCAGAGCGAAGACGCTGTAGAAGTTGACTTGTCTAAACTGTGAAGCGTAGAAGAGGAGGAGGGTGGTGAACAAAGTGGCGTAAAGAGTGTATCGGGGGAGAATAAAAGTTCCGAACCTCACGAATTGCCTGAGAACTCCAACATTGACCACTCTGACTAGCCGATACTCGCCTCGAATTTTTTGAACCAACCCCAGTTCAACGAGCTTGTCTAGGTGATATACTGCCAGCGCTGGACTTGAGAAGTCTAGCATTTTCTGTGTCTCCCTAACCTTAGCCACGCCGTTCGGAGATTTCAACAGCTGCCAGTAAACTCGAAGAGTGTTGCCCTTTAGCTCAGTTGCGATCTTCTCTTCATCCACCGCTGCATCCTCTGTCAACGTCATCTAACCTCATTCAGTTCTTCTTTCCTAACCTTAACTGTAGAAGGTTAATATTAGCGTTTTATTTTTGATTGTATAAAAAAAATGTCTCTATGAAAGCATCTCTAGAAACCTTTATTCGAAAGAGCAGATTATTTGCATAGATGCTCCGGTTCAGGCTCCGGTAGAAGAAAGGAGACGTCTCCTTTCCTGCCCAATATAGCCAGGTTAAACACGCCCTAAGTGAACTAAGTATTCCGGCCTTTCGCCGTTAAAATAACGGAAGATAGCCGGAGACCCGGGTTCGAATCCCGGCCGGAGCACCAAACTACACAAATTACGTCTAAATCCTTGTTGCGCACGAAGTTTCTTTTCGCAAGTCATAAAATTCAAGTAGTTCAGCCAATACTATTCATCGGAGATACCTTAGAAGGTGTGCATTTTGACGGTTTTCAAATTGCCGAGAATGGACAAAGAGGAAATCGAAAAACTGATTCGACAACAAATGCTTTGTCGGATTGCTTTCAAAGGAAACGAGTATCCGTATATGGCTCCGTTTCAGTACGTTTTGATGAACGGATCTATCTATTTTCACTTTACGGATTATGGTAAGAAGATGAGACTGCTTGAGAAGGATAAACGTGTTTGTGTTGAGATAGAAGAGTACAAGCCGGATTTGAGCGAATATAGTTTTGTTGTCCTAAGAGGGACCTTAAGGGTTGTTACCGATCCTCAGAAGAGAGCCACGGTCATAGGAAGAATGGCTGAAGAGGGAAAACAAAAACTTTCACCAAACTTCCTTGCTGCTCACGGTTTCAAAAAAGAGGAAGGCTGGTCTTCATT
>CAYFTS010000198.1:0-7602 GCA_964346135.1 uncultured Candidatus Bathyarchaeia archaeon
ACCCTATGCATCATCGTTTTTTGTCCTTCAATTCTATAGGGATTAATGGAGTTTACTATGTACACCTCTTTTTTCTTCGCTAGCTCCATAACTCTAGCCATGGCGTCGTCAAAGTCGCCTTTGATCTGTATTACCTTAGCTCCGTAATCAAGTATTTGAGCAAGTTTTCCCTTAGCAATTTTTCCTTCGCCTATGAATATTATGGCTTCCATCCATTCGTTGGCTGCAAATGCCGCTGCAGAACTAGCAGTGTTGCCGGTGGAGGCGCATGCAACTTTTTTGATTCCAAGCATTTTTGCGTGTGTAAATGATGTTGACATTCCATTGTCTTTAAAGGAGCCTGTTGGGTTATTCCCTTCGAATTGTAGCCAAAAATTGTCGGATTCTAAGCCAACGTATTCAGCGACTTTGGTTAAATGAAAAGGTTTAGTTTTTCCTTCATCTCCGTCTAAAGAAACTAGAATCTTACTATACTCATCGTAATCTTCGGTGTTTACGTCAACGAAGTTGATTAGTTCTCTAAAACGCCATACTCCACTTTCATCAAATATGTTGCCTTCATGATTTCGCCTTTCATAAAAAACGTCTTTAAGCTTTGGACTAACATGGCCTTTATACTTGACATCTAATAAATTGCCGCATTTTTCACATTCAGTTTGTACTTCATGAACGTCATAAGTTCTTCCACAACTGGGTATAACGCATTGAATATACGCGTTTTTTTTCATTTATGATCCCAGTTAAGAGACTCGTTTCAAGTTTTAAAGTTTGTCTGTGGGAATTACGAAGGAATAACATTCAGAAATGACAGTTTACGAAAGACATAAAATGTTCGTTCAGCGATTTTCAGCCCTAACTTCTCTCAAGATATTTCTCGATTTTGTCCAGTCCCTTAGAAATGTTTTCAATTGAGTTAGCATAGGAAAATCTTATGTAACCTTCTGCATTGCTTCCAAAATTGATTCCAGGCGCAGTTCCTACACCAGTCTCCTCTAACAACTCAAAGGCGAACTTCAACGAATCGCTAGTAAAATCTTTGGCATTGGCAAGAACATAAAAGGCTCCAACAGGCTCCACTGCTACGCCAAAACCTATTTTTCTGAGACGCTCAATCATCAATTTACGTCTCTTATCAAAAACGTCAACCATACGCTGCACATCGAGACCAGCTTCTTTAAGAGCAGCGACTCCAGCCCACTGGCTTATGGTGTTCGCGGCAATGAAAAAGTTCTGCATCAGCTTTTGCAACAGCCGCACGTATTTTTTCGGAGCAATAACATAGCCGAGGCGCCATCCTGTCATGGCGAACTGCTTTGAAAACCCGTTAACTACAAATGCGTTGTCCGTAAACTCCAGAATAGAATGCGCTTTCCCCTTGTATACAAGCCCATGGTATATTTCATCTGAAACTAGGGTGGGGCCAAGCGTTGCAATCCTATTCATAGTGTCAGCGTCAAGAACCTGTCCTGTGGGATTTCCAGGCGAATTGATTAAAATAGTCTTAGTTCTAGGGCCAATTTTTTCTTTAATTTCTTCAGGGTTGCATCGGAATCCGTCGTGTTCATTGATATTTACGAATTTTGGGGTGCAACCTAGGAAGGTGGCGAAGTTGGGATAACAGGGGTAATGGGGGTTAGTCAGTATCACTTCGTCTCCTTCCTCGAGTAGTGCAGAAAACGTGATTAGGAGACCTGGCGAGGATCCGTTTGTAACTATCACTTGGTCAGGAGAAATGGATACATCGTATCTTTCAAGGAAGTGTTCTGCGATGGCTTCTCTTAACTCTAGAATCCCGACACTTGCTGTATAGTAGGTTTTTCCTTCACGTAAGGCTTTTGCTGCAGCCTCCGTAATACAGTTAGGTGTTGGAAAATCGGGTTCTCCCACTTCTAGATGAATGATTGAACGTCCTTGCCGTTCGAGTTTCTTAGCCCGTTCCATCACTTCCATGACATAGAACGGTGGCATATCTACCACGGCCTTACGCATTCTGCACATCCTCATTTCTCAGTTAAACTCATGAAACATCAACATTTAACTTAAGCCTTTTTGTTTTTATGCGGTTTGTAAATGGCTATGCTCATGGTGACCCGTTCGGTGCAATAGCCTTTTCTTATGGATAGATTAAGAGTATGACAGTTATACGAATTTAGGAATCAACGGGTTTTCTATTTCTTCAACCATTCTTTATGCAGACAATCCAATATTCTGGGGCAACTCAAACATACATCTGGAACAAAACTGTCTCTTGGGCGACTCCTTAAATATCCCAAGTGATAGGGGCATCCCGGAGGGCCTGGTTCTTTTGTGACTTCTGCGGAAGCTTCTTCTGGGCTCTCGAAAATTTCAGAGTCATCTTCTGGGGGTTCGAGGGGAACAGCCTTCGGAGTTTCTAGGGATTCTTTCTCTGAAGTTTTAAATGATGTTTTTTCTGAGGGTTTGACTGAAGCAGTTTCTGAGATTTTGATTGGAGCGGGCTCTGGCATCTCTGGAGTTTCAGGTTCAACCTTTGGAATTTCCGCTGGTGCGCTTTTCAAGTCTTTTGGAAAATCTTTAAGAAAGGTTGCTTCAGTCTCGCTAAGGGGTTGCACATGCTTCTTTTTTAGCTTCTTGTGGAGTTCTGTCGAGTCTATTTCAGGTTTTGTTTCTAGCTTAATGGCTACTATGTAAAACAGGACAACTACGAGAGCGACCACTATGAAGGCTGTCAGAAAGAGAGTTTCCATTCCGATATTAAGCATTAGTCTTCACTTATAATACCGTCTTGTTGTAGCGTGTCTAAAATAAATTGTGAATTTAGCATACAGATACACGATTCCTAAGTTACGCCTTTAGTTTGGTTTTTCTTGCCCTCAATTCTAGCCTCTTCCATGTTAGTTTCATAACATGAACTCGTCTAATCTCCAAATTTAATTAACATGTAACACTATCCTATAGCTTCGAACAAGTTTCATCTACATGTTGGCTAGGAACAAAAAATGAAAGCTCTGCCAAGAAAATTTTACACGCGTAATACACTCACTGTTGCACAGGAACTTCTGGGAAAACATTTGGTAAGATATAAAGTGGGAAACGAGATTGTGGGAAAAATCGTGGAGGTCGAAGCTTATGGAGGTAGCGATGATCCTGGAAGTCATGCATGTCATGGAATGACTTCTAGAAATCAATTGATGTTTGGAGAAGGAGGTTTTGCCTACGTTTACTTCGTATATGGAATGCATTATTGTTTTAACGTAGTAACCGAGAAACAAAATGTTCCAGGTGCTGTTTTAGTCAGAGCTTTAGAGCCCATAAATGAGATAGAAATCATGAAGAAGAATAGAGGAACTAGCAACGTGCTCAATTTGACAAACGGTCCAGCCAAGTTAGCGGAAGCTATGAACATAACTGTAAAACAAAACGGTTTAGATTTAACAAAGAGCAAAGAACTGTTCATCTGCAAGTCAGAGGAGAAGGAGAGATTTGAGGTGGTGTCTACAAAGAGAATTGGGATAAAGGTGGGTGTTGACAGGCCATGGAGATTTTATGTAAAGAATAACAGGTTCGTTTCAAGAAAATAGAAAATGCCTTCACTTTGCTCAGTCTTCATTGTTTCCATTAATTTCTTGGTTATGTAAGTTGACGTAAACTCTCAGCAATGGCTCCTCTTCTGTTCAGATTACTAAGCATAACATTGATTCGATAACGACTCTTCAACGTTCGCATCACTTGTGCCGCAATATAGCTTGGGCGCAACAAGAAATCGTAGAAATACTCGCGGATCATTTGTTGAATTTCCTCGTATGGAACGGTGTCAGAAGAAACTTCAGACACACAAAGCCCAGTCTCCCAGTATTTATCAGCGTCTATAACGCCTTTCATGACGAGTTCATCCCAAAGGTCTGTTCCCGGGAAAGCTCCTAGAATGTTGAATTGGGGCACGTCTAATTTTAGATGTTGCGCAAACTTTAGGGTGTTCTGTATCTCTTGCCTCGTCTCGTTTGGTGCGCCAACTATGAATGAGCCGACAATAACGTCTACTCCAGCTTTTCTTGCAGCCCTAACCGCAACTTCAGACTGCTCAGGAGTTGTCTGCTTATTAAAATAGTCTAAAACGTGTTGATTGGCGCTCTCAATTCCGAAATACATCATTATGCAACCTGCTTTCACGCTTTCCCGCAGCATCTGGTAGGAACAGTGGTCGACGCGTGAGTCGCAGATCCATTGTATGTCCATTTTCTCCTTTCTAACCTCTCGGCAGAGCTTCATCACTCTCTTCTGGTTTAGAGCAAAGTTGTCATCTACGAAGAGAAACTGTCTATAACCCTCACTCACCAACAAGCGAAGTTCTTCTAAAATGTTCTCCACAGATCTGGGTCTCCACATGTTCCGAGCGAACTTGCGGCATCCACAAAAGCGACAGCGAAATACGCATCCACGGGAAGAGAGGATGCTGGTGAACTTTTTGGGAGCGACGTTGGCTCCTACGATTGTTGAGTGGTACTCGGCATCTAACAGTTCGCGGTCAGGTAAGGGTAAGGAATCAACGTTTTTGAGTAATGGGCGATCAGGTGTCGAGACGATTCGGTTTTTCTTTTTGAAGGTGATGCCCAACACTTCTTTGAGATCACCGTTTCTTTCTAAACACTTTGCAAGTTCAAGGCAGGTGTGTTCTCCATCACCCTTAACAATCAAGTTCACAAAAGGATATGTTCTAAGAATTCTTTCAGCGTTAAAGGTTGCATGGTAGTTGCCAAAAACCGTTGTCACGTTGGGATTTTCCTTCTTCACCTTCTCTGCAATCATTGCTGCTGTGCGACCTGAACTGGTTAATGTAGAAAAACCTAGTATATCTGGGTCTTCCCGTTTCACCCAGTCAACCGTGTCCTTTACGGAAAAACTTTGAGCTGACTGATCCAATACTGAAACTTCGATTCCCTCGTTCTTTAGGATCGTGGCTATGTACAGTGTGCCAAGTGGAGGCCATGAGCCAATAGCTTTCTTTTTCTCTGAAACTGGAAGTTCTACGTTGGGACTGGGGACTATGAATGAAAACTTCATTCTTAATTCGAAAACCACATTACCAGAAAGTCTGCTATTAAAGTTTGCTTTATGAAACCAAAAAATAGAAAACGAGCTAACTCTATGCCTCTCAGAACTAACAAATCTGCGCGCACATGAAGTGATATATCTTTAAGTAATTAACAGAAAACAATGTTTGTAATCATTAAGTGCATTCTATAGAAGCAATTCATAACGTATAATTGACAGCTGACAGCCTAAGAATATTGACCAAAAATGGAAAACCCAAGTTCGCGATGGCGACTGTTATTTCATAGTTTGGGTTTAGGTTGCCTCAGCACTTCTATATTTCTTCAGATTTTAGTCTTCAAGGACATAGTTCAACAAGGCTATTTCTTAGCCACCGAAAAAAATCAAGTAATATTGTCACTTGAGGTGTTTCTAACTTTTTTCGCAGTCATTTATTTTATCTACATGTATCAGCGATTTGTTCGTTCGTTAAGATGACTTTTCGAGTATGCAAAATATTTCTGTAACAACGTTCACGCCTTATGATCACATCTGAATTTGTTTCTCTATTTCAATAACCTCTTCTGGAAGAGGCTGTCTAGGATAATTGTAAAGGGGACCACCTGGCCTCTCATTATAGTATGGTCTATTGCAGCCAGGGCAGCCAGAGGTGACGAAGGGACGACCAGTTCTGATCACATTCCGTATCTGTTCTTCTGAAACACCGAAGTCGATAAGGCGGTTGTCTTCGTTAAACCTCATATTTTCGTATCGTGTTTTTCCTTGAATTATTAGAAAGCGGGCAATCTGAATTCTTCTGTAATAGTTGAGAGAGGGTTGAGGATTATTTTCTAAGGCAGTTCCGTGGATAGGTGTAAAAGCAAACAGACTAGGATACACGCCTGTGTCCACGCACCACTGGATGATTTGGATAAGTTCTTTCTCGTTTTCTCCAAGCCCTGCTATAAGATGAGTGGAGACTGAGCCTTTTCCGAAAGTTTGCACAGCCTCTTTCAATGCTTCAAGCTGGTTCTTCCAAGTATATGGTCCTTTGGCGGAGGCGCCTTTAACAATGTTAAATAATTCTTCAGTCGCAGCATCTAAGGCAATGCTAACTCGATCAACTCCGCTCTCAGCCAACATTTTCATTTGCCTCTTGTTTAACGGCTGACAAGAAATGGATAGGGGTATCTTTGTGCGCAATCGGATTTCTTTTGTAAGACTTAAAAGGTCGTTAAAAACTGTGGGATAATTAAGCGCTTGTATGCAAACCCGTTTTATTGCGTTTCTTTTCGCGACATGTTCTATCCCATGAAGCACTTGCTCTGTTGGAAACGGTGGCCAAGATATCCTAGAAAGCATGTCTGCTCTGCCCTTGCTTGTTTTAGCTTGGGGACAAAAGCCACAGTTGGCATGGCACTTGCTAGGTCGGTATGTAAGTAGATATAGGGTTGTGGGTTTAGCGTCTAACGTGCCTCGTGTCAAGCCCAGTACGATGGCGGAGCCAATGGAAACTCGAATTTTTTCGGGGAAGCGTCTCTCGTTCATCATCTAGTCCCAATAGCGCTCAGATTTATAAATTAAGGAGTGCATCGTCTTAATATTTATTCCATAACTGGTGGACCTTGTGTTAAGCTCCAAAGACAGCTATAAAAGCTTACTACGTGCAGATGGCAAGGAACTTGAAGAAGTCTTAGCCACCACTCAGAGCATTAGCTGGAAGAATTTTGGGAAGAAAATCAAATTCTATGCCCCCAGCTTCATCTATTACAAAACAGACTATTTCTGCTCATCACCCGCAGCCTTCCCATCCATCTCCGTTACTGGTTCCTCCTGCGCTTTAAAGTGCAAGCACTGCAGTGGAAAGGTCTTAAACACGATGGTTCCAGCGACTACGCCCAGCGACCTGATTAACCTTTGCGCTGAGCTGAAAAATAAGGGAGCTGTTGGCTGCCTAATCAGCGGTGGATGCTTACCAGATGGTTCTGTTCCGCTTGACAGATTTGTGGATGGCATTGCGGAAGTCAAACGGGATATGGAACTAACTATCGTGGTGCACACGGGCGTTATTGACTTTTCTACGGCGAGGAGATTGAAGGAAGCGGGAATTGACGCTGCCCTCATCGACATAATTGGTTCAGACGAAACTATACGGGAGATTTATCAACTAAACGTTAAGGTTGAGGATTACGACCTGTCTCTGAGGGCGTTGCACAAATCTGGAATATCATTTGTACCCCACGTACTAGTTGGACTTCATTATGGCAAGCTAAAGGGCGAGTTTCAAGCGCTCAAAATGATTTCAAAATACTCACCTTCTGCTGTCATAATCATTGCGCTGATGCCGATACACGGTACGCCAATGGAAAACGTGAGTTCCCCTAAGCCAAAGGATATAGTGAGGGTGCTAGCAACAGCTAGGCTCATGATGCCGCGCACGCCTATAGTTCTTGGATGCATGAGACCGAAGGGGGAGCATAAGGTTAGAACTGACACGTTGGCTGTGAAAGCGGGAGTTAACGCTATAGCGTTTCCAGCTGAAGAGGCTGTTCAACTAGCTGAATCGTTAGGGCTGGAAGTCACGTTTTCATC
>CAYFTS010000199.1:0-1566 GCA_964346135.1 uncultured Candidatus Bathyarchaeia archaeon
TCGACGAATTAGCGGACGTTCAAGGAGCAAATTTTGATTTAGTAGTTAAGGCGAGGTTTAGTAGTCTTAAGGAATTATCTGCCTTCACTGAGAGGTGGAGAGGTATAGAAGGGATAGAGGAACTGTTTACTGCAATCATCGCTGAGGAAATCGTGTAGGTTATTGATTTTTCTTCTCAGCTAACGATTTAGATCGCGCTGTTTTATCTCACCTAACGAGTGAAATGTTTCATTTTTCGGCACAACATCTTATATGTGTCGACGGTTTCACAAGATTTCCAAAAAAGAATAAGCGAGCTTGCGAAATCACCTAACAGAGATGACCTATGTGGAAGATGATTTTCACTCAAAAGAAGTAGGGGAAGTCTTACAAGTTCTCAGCTCTGATTTGCAAGGTTTAAGTGAGGAGGAAGCCGAGCGACGCCTAGGTGAGTACGGACCGAACGAATTGAGAAAGAAAAAAGGAAAGTCGCCCATAATTTTGTTTTTGAAGCAATTCAAGAATTTCCTCATAGTAAGTTATCTTGTTGCGGTTAGTCTATCCGTTTTGGTGGGTCATGTTCTAGAAGCCGCTACTATGATCGTTATGATAGTTGCAAGTGTGAGTTTGGGTTTCATTCAGGAATATCGATCTGAGAGAGCGCTGGAATTTCTTCAAAAGATTGCAGCCCCAAAAGCCACGGTGATTCGTGGTGGGAAGGAGCATGAGATACCCTCAAGAAAGCTTGTGCCAGGTGATGTAGTTCTTTTCAAAACTGGTGATCGCATACCCGTTGATGTTAGAATAGTTGAGTCTGTTAATTTGAAGACGGACGAGTCCTCCTTAACAGGTGAGTCTGTGCCCGTAGAGAAGAACCTTGATCCTTTACCTGAAGATACACCAGTTGCAGAAAGAACCAACATGGCATATAAAGGAACTATTGTGACCTATGGACACGGAAAAGGAGTTGTCACAGCGACTGGTATGAGCAGCGAGTTCGGTAAGATAGCAACCATGGTCCAGATGCAAAGGGATGAAGATACACCGCTTGAGAAAAAGATGGCTCACGTTGGAAGGTGGCTGGGAACCCTTTGTCTGGTCATTGCAGGTGCTATAACCCTTCTTGGCCTGTTGAAGGGCTACGACTATCTTACGATGATGATTTGGGGCATAAGTCTAGCTATAGCGGCTTTTCCGGATTCTCTGCCTGCTATCGTCACTGGAGCCTTGGCTATTGGAGTTCGCAAGATGGCTCGACGCAACTCCATAGTGAGAAGACTTCCAGCCGTCGAAACACTCGGTTCCACTTCTGTGATATGTGCAGACAAGACTGGAACCATGACAAAAGGCGAGATGACCGTCCGAGAAATATACATGAATGGTCAAACGTCAACTGTTACGGGCACCGGATATGAACCCAAAGGAGAGTTCCATCGCAGCAACCATAAGGTAGTCCCCGAAAAAGATTCCGCCCTTCGGTTAATACTTAGAGCTGGAGCGCTTTGCAACGATGCTAAGCTGGAAAAAGAAGGAAACAGATGGGTTGTAATTGGAGATCCAACGGAAGGCGCCCTAGTAGTTGCAGCA
>CAYFTS010000200.1:0-2292 GCA_964346135.1 uncultured Candidatus Bathyarchaeia archaeon
GAAACATGGATTATCTTCATCATCGTTCGAGCAGTTCACGGCAAAAAAATATGGTACAAAAGCTCTCTCTCAGCAGTCTACGCAGCCATCGGCATCGCAGGCTTCTTACTCACAATGGAAACTGGAAGCCTCGGCGGACACCTAGCTGGAAAAGGCAGTATCCTTGACCCTCTCTACGAGCTGTTCAATATTGACCCTGCAAAATTCTTTGCCCTAGGCACGCTTGGAACATACGCCATACTCGGCATATGCATTCTAGTTGGCATAGCCTACATTTACGTTCGTCGGAAATCCTGAAATACAAATAATTAAAGAAACTTAACTGCTTCCATCATATACCCATGATGAGTTCAGAAAGAACTGGCACACTATTGTTATTTTCTACAGAGCCGAAAGCCTATCTTTTAATTCCTTTATCTTCTTCTTCAGCTCCTCAGCTTTTTTCTTTTCCTTTGTTGCCTTGTAGCAGTCAAGCGCATACTCTAGCGCACTCAATCCGAAACGGTCATAGCCTTTTTTGAAGGCGAGGTCGGCTGCCTTTAGAAACCTTTCAATCGCAGCACTGTAATCTTTAAGCAGAAAGTTGCACTCAGCCGCCTTAAACAAAGTATACGAAGCATCGAAATGGTTGCCGGTCTTTTCATATACCTCAGAAGCCTTGAGAAACTTTTCCACCGCCTCCTTGTACTTTCCAACGTCGCAAAGAGCGGTTCCTTCCCGATGAAGTTTTATCGGATCCTCTTTAGCTTTTTCTCCACTCATTGTCTTTCTCCACTTACAATGTTTTATCCTAGGAGTTGCTATTCACTGCTTTTTAGGCTTTCCGCCTTTTCCTAGAACAACACAATTAAAAAATGCAGGAAATTCTTTTTTTTTAATATCAAAAAAGAGTGAAGCGGCTTCTGAGGAGAAGACTCAAGTGGACTTAACTGAGAAGCTTCCGACAAAAGGAATCTACACTCTGATCGTGTTCTTGTCAAGCAACACTCAATTGAAAATAGGGAAGCTAGGCATCCATACGTTTCCAGCAGGATACTACACCTACGCTGGCTCAGCTTTAGGAAAAGGGGCCTCGAGTCCGAAACAAAGAGTTACCCGACACTTAAAGAAGCGGAAACAAAAGTTTTGGCACATAGATTTTCTCTTAGCCCATGAAAACGCAACTATAAACGCTGTTATAGCTGTTCAAACCAGCAGAAAATTGGAGTGCAAAATGAATCGTTACATAAGCGAGGAGTTGAAGCCAAAAATTCCTGTTTTTGGTTTCGGCGCCTCTGACTGTAAAGAAAACTGTGAGAGCCACCTTCTATGTTTCAACGAAGAAAACATTAAATTAAAGATAGAAAGGCTCTACGCCACTAAGTTTAGGATTAAACCAGTTGTCATTGATCTCGATGAAAACAAATTCATTTAAATCTTCTCATGAAGTTAGAAAAGTTGAGTGGACTTAACCTTTGGTCATCAGAATGAAGCAAGCTACAATCAAAGATTTAGAAACCCTCTACAAAATCGAGAAGGAATGCTTCAGCAAAGAGGCATTCACAAAGAAGCAAATAGGGAGCTTGCTACAGAACTCAAACGCAATAAGCTTGATTGCACAAACAAACGGCGAAACCGCTGGTTTTATCATAGGCTTAACCTATCCAAATAATAACGTAAGATTTGGTCATGTTATTACCATAGACATCGCCATTAAACATCGAAGGAAAGGAATTGGAACAAGACTCATCAACGAACTTGAGCGAAAATTCGTTAGAAAAGGTGTCGAAACCTGCTATCTGGAGGTCCGCATTGACAATGTAGCAGCGCGAGAACTATATCACAGTCAAGGTTACGAAGAAACGAAACAATTGAAGCACTACTATCCTAAGAGAATTAACGGGGTTCAACTCAAAAAGAAGCTGAGAGACTAAGAGTTTCTGTTACCCTAAAGAATTTTCATTATTTCTAATCCATTTTTCCCACAGACCAACTGCTCTTTGAAGAGCTTTCTTAAAGAAGAAACTACTTCGGGCTCATGGGCGCTGGTATTGAGCAGAAAGAGGCTGGTTATTTTTTCTGAAGACAGCATGTCCAATGCGTGACGTAGAAAGGTGAAAGTTTTCTCTCTCCCAATTGATGCTAGTAATTCTGAGAGGATGTCGAAGACAAAACAGACGTTTGTACCAGCAAGAGTTTCCAACACTTTGCTGAGGGCATCTAGAATTAGAGGCGCGTTTTTGGCGGGTAGAAACACTTTGTTTTTAGAAGTTGATTTTGGAGTGGACGTTGAAATTGATGTTAGGAAGAATT
>CAYFTS010000201.1:0-2259 GCA_964346135.1 uncultured Candidatus Bathyarchaeia archaeon
AGCGGCTGCCGCTGACACATCTAACAAAACCAACCATCACCCACTCATTTTTTGTTTGCATTCTGGTTTTGCACGCATGTTACGGTAAGCATGCATGCATGCGCAAACTCTACTTATGGAGCCTTTGCGAAAAACAGAAATGCACCAAACAAGATACATTGTCGTGGAGGAGTGAGCATGCCTAAATATGTTCTTCTTTCCACCCTCACTGATGAGGGAAGGAAAACCGTGAAGGAACGGCCTGAGAGGATTAAAGAAGTCAACAGGGAGATTGAAGGTTTGGGAGTGAAAGTTCTGTCGCAGTATGCTGTGCTTGGACCCTACGATTTCGTTAACGTTGTTGAGGCGCCTGACAATAAAGCAATTGCTCGAATGTCGTTAGAACTGGGCTCTAGAGGAACAGTTCAAATCATGAGTTTGCCAGCGATTCCAATAGATGAATTCATTGAAAGCGTGAAGAAAAAGTGAGTTCGCGCGGTAGGCGAGAACGCAAAAAAAAAGATTAGAGAGTTTGGAGAGGGATCTGAGTGGAAGAGTTGACAATTACTAGTTCTGTTTTTGAGAATAATGGGGTTATTCCTGCGAAGTACACTTGTGATGGTGAAGATGTGAATCCTCCCCTGAGCATTTCGGGTGTTCCTGAAGGAACGGAAAGCCTTGTTTTAATAGTCGATGATCCGGATGCGCCGATGGGAACGTGGGATCACTGGGTTGTCTGGAACATTCCTCCAGTCAAGAAGATAGAGGGGAACAGTGTGCCGGGAACAGAAGGGATTAACGACTTTCGCAAACATTCTTATGGAGGACCCTGTCCGCCGTCCGGTACCCACCGATATTTCTTCAAAGTCTACGCGTTAGACACGAAACTGGATCTATCATCGAACTCGAGAAAACGGGATGTTGAAAAGGCGATGGAAGGCCACATCTTAGCAGAAGGAGAAATCGTAGGGCTTTACAGCAGAAGATAGTGAGCTCCGCATTGACGAGGGAAACCTTGTAGCCGTGACGTTTCCAGAATAACGTCTCGTAGAGACATGTGTGCATGAGCTTCGTGCGTCTACGCAATGCATGCATGCAATGAATCCGGTTGGATTCAGTTTGGATGTACCTAGATCTGAATTTGAAGTGTACATGATTTGTCGAATGTGGGGCGCGCTTGATTGAGGTTGATGGCGACGTACATTTTTAGATACTGCTTTTGTGCACATATTTTCGAGTCACTATAGAATTCGTTTACAGTTTTCTCTAGAGATTATATACAGATTTTTGATTCTGCTTATTTCATTACTACTTATCTTGTAGTTGAAGGTTACCTTTTGAGTACCAGCAATCTTTCGCCTGGTGAACATGAGCGTCAGTCTGGACTTATTGCACAGGGAAGTTGTCTACTTTGGATAGAAAGGATCAGTTTGTAGTCGCTTGTATCCCAGCTTACTGCGAAGAGCGAACAATCGCCAGGGTCATTTTGTCTGCTCAGAAGTATGTGGACAAAGTGCTGGTCTGTGATGATGGTTCGGTGGATATGACTGGAGAGATTGCGGAGAAGCTGGGGGCAATCGTTGATAGGCATGATAGAAACCGGGGTAAAGGCCATGCTTTGAAGACTTTGTTCAGGATGGCAATGAAATATGACGCGGACATTATGGTTTTGATTGATGGTGACGGACAGCACAACCCAAATGAGATCCCGAACTTGATAGAGCCAATCTTACAGTCGAAAGCCGATTTGGTTTTAGGATCAAGATTTCTTAATAACACCTGTGTTGAAGCGCCGTTACATCGTAGAGTTGGCTTGAAAATCCTGAATTACCTTCACAGAAAAGTCAATAGGTTACCTGTTACTGATGCAGAATGCGGCTTTAGAGCGTTCTCAAGAAAAGCGTTGGAAAAAGTCTGTTACTTTGATGACGGAGGATACGGCGCTGACGCTGAAATGGTGTCACTGGCGAAGAACAACGGAATCGATATTGTCGAGATACCTATAACAGTAAAATATAAAGGATTGGAGAAAACGTCCAAGAAAACACCATTAGCTCATGGAGGAGCGCTGATAACGAATCTTTTGAGAGTGGTAATTGAGGAACGCCCCCTGATGTGTTTAGGCGTCCCAGGACCCATATTTCTTAATGATACGGCGACCACCGAGATCTACACAGCTCTATCATTCAATACGACTCGCGTCCTCAGCCTGCACGGAATGCTAATCACCATGGGGTCCATGGTCACTGGACTGCTTCTCTTGGTAACATCCTTCATAAC
>CAYFTS010000202.1:0-3022 GCA_964346135.1 uncultured Candidatus Bathyarchaeia archaeon
GGCTGCCCTTTTATCCTTCGATAGTTGCGTGCTTTCACGGCGTTTCCCTTCTTCAGCTTTGTATGCTCACTATTTAAAAGATATGTCAATAAGCGGTTTATTAAAAGTATGGATTTACAATCCAGAACATTCATTAAACTTAACAATGGATCATTTCTTAAACCATATTTTAGCTAGTTCATCAAAGTTCGGGAAAAACTTCTTCAAAATCGGAATGTACATTTTTTTCTCTTCTTCAGTTACATATTGGAACTGGTATTGTCCATCGTACGGAGACGGATCGCCCTCTCTAGTTATGAATTCAATGTGCATGAATGGATCACCTCGCTTAACGGTTATTGGTCGTCTATCGTTGCTCAGGTTAACGAGTTCTAGAGCTAGTCTTCCAACAAAGCCGCTGTGAACCTTAGCGGCGTTAAGAAAAGACAGCCCCATTCTCCCATACTTGCTCTTCGCTGTCAGATGCGCTACGTATTGGGGTGGGGTGAACACGACTTCGTAGGAGATGATGTTTATGTGTTCCAAATAGTGCAGTGTGGTCTCCTCTCTCACCGTTAAAACGTAGCCGTCACCATCTAAGAGGTTGTAGTCGAAAGGGTAGATGCACTTGTAATTCTCGATGAGTCCCATCAACTTGCTCTTGCCGACAATGCACATGTAATTTTCACCTTGACCTAGCAATAGTTACGTTTGTTTTATTTACTTCTTTTTGTGAGCTTCATGTGTAATCCACGTTAACGTCAACATCATAATTTTAACTGTTTCACAACTACTTTTTTTCTTTTATAATTTTTTGAAAGTAAGGTTTAAATCGAAGAAATATATAAGAGGGCTATTCTAAAAAATTCGAGAAGGCTGATGGTTCATGGTTAAAGTAGAAGTTGACCTCAATAAATGCGATGGAAACGGAACCTGTGTAGACGTCTGCCCAGTTGACGTCTTTGAACTTAAAGATATCGAAGGAAAAACTAAGGCAGTAGTGGTGGACAATGATGCATGCATCGTATGTAGAGCATGCGAGGTTCAATGTCCCGAACAAGCAATAACAGTTACAGAGTAGCTTCGATTACAACTACGGTTTCAAACGCAACTTTCTCTTGGGCAAGCACTCGTACACAGAACCGTCTTTCCCCAAGTTTTTGCACAGTCTCCTCCACATCGGAAAGAGTTGATTGAACCAAAAGAATTCTCCCACGCTTCTTCAAATAGTCTGGCGCCTGCACTATAAACTCGCTAATGAGTTGCCTCCCAGTTGGACCACCTGCCCAAGCGCGCTCTATCCAATTATTCTTTTCCACCGTTTCTGATGGCAAATACGGAGCGTTGAAAATAATCAGGTCAAATTTTTCATTTTTCTTTATGGCTTTGAACAAATCACTTCGCAACGTCTCCATTTTCTCTGTAACACCATTGAGTTTTGCGTTCATTTTGGCGCAACGAACTGCATGAGGGTTGACATCTACAGCTACAACCCATCTTGCCTTTTTCGCTGCGAGGATTCCCAGTATTCCACATCCAGTTCCCACATCTAACACAACATCGTTTTTGTCCACAACAAGATTTTCTGCAAGAAGGAAAGTGTCCTCTGCAGGTTCGTACACGTTCTTAGAAACGTGAAATGTATACTCATTAAAGAATGTCTTTTTCATGTCTTTCTCGGACAAGATCATTGGTCAAAGCCCCAAAGTCTTCTGGCGCCAACTCCCTCACCCGCTTATCATGAAAGAGTAAGGAGTCAGCCATCTTCATCACATTTTCTTTCCTTATCCACTGGCGCAGAAAAGGAATGACAGCGTTTCTAACTTTCTTGTTTCGTTGATTAAACAGTATCCGCACGAGTTGAAAAAAGACTTTTTCGTCTTCCACGGAAAACGGCGGCTTTTCTCTTGGTCTTAAACGCACCATAATGGAATCTACGTCTGGAGGCGGATAAAACAGCTTTCTGGGTACGTAATCTAAGAGTTCTACCTCCGCTCGATAATAGGTGTCAACGGTCAGTCTTCCATAATCTTTAGTGCCCACAGACGCGGTTAGCCTCTCCGCAAACTCCTTCTGAAAAGTTAACACAGCACAATCAAACTTTCTCTCCAGAAGCCAGAACAGTAGAGGAGAAGAGATGGAGTAGGGAGGAGTGGAAACCACCTTGTTAAACTGTGGAACAGAAATGTTTAACACATCCCCAGCGAGTAGGTCCACATTATCTAAGTTGCAAAGCTCGCTTCTCAACATTTTTATCAGTTTGGGATCAATTTCCACAGCGATAACCTTCTTACATGCTGGAGAGAGAAGTTGTGTAAGAAAGCCCAACCCAGCGCCCACTTCCAAAACAGTGTCATCCTTGTTTACAGACGCATAAGAGATTATTTTCTCTAACAAAGCAGAATCTATCACAAAGTTTTGACCTAAACGTTTCTTGGGAAAAACTCCGTAGAGGCCGAGGAGACGTCTCGCCCTCTGGAAGAGAGCCATTTTTCTCTCACTAGAGCGCCCGAGTGAACAGTCGGTGTTTACTTTCGCCAGCGAGTTCCTCAAAAACCCTCTTTGCAATCAGTTTAGCGGGGTTAGGCATGTTGGCGCGTTGTTGTAAATCCTCAAAATCCTTGAAAGGTTTTCTGTCTCTTTCATCAATAATCTGCCACATGTACTTTTTTCCGATGCCCGGAATAAGTTCCAACGCATGCATTCTAGGCGTAATCGCTTGGGCATTGTTGAAAAAATTGACAAACCAAGTTTCACGATTGAGCACGATTTTCTCCAGAGCCGTGGGCAATTCCATCTTAGCGGTACTGGTTAACTCGTCGTAGCCAATTCGACCAATAATATAAGTAATCTCCTTCCGAGAGTCTTTTCCAACGTAAACTCTGTCAAAAGTCTTGAGGGCAATTCCCTCCTTAACAATCGCTTCAAGGAGAGTGAAATATCCTTCTCCAACAACCTGAACTAGAGCACCCGCCCGATAACCTGGTCTGGCTCCAGGTCTTCCGTGGGGCAGAAAGTCAAGAACATAGGCATGTTCTTCGTA
>CAYFTS010000203.1:0-4876 GCA_964346135.1 uncultured Candidatus Bathyarchaeia archaeon
AGGGTTCCTAACCAACAAATCCCTACTCATAGCCGTTATTGTCTCTGTTTTCTCGACCTTAGCTGTAATCTACATTCCGCCATTACCAGCTATGTTTCAGACCGTGCCGTTGGACCTGCCCGAATGGACTCTTGTCATATCGCTCTCCTCCTTAGGATTCCTCGTGGTTCCAGAAATCTTCATACAAAAAATAGAAATAATAATGCGCGCGCAGGAAAATCGAAACATGTTTTTAAAAAGCAAATTCAAAGGAGAGAATGTAACGGCGCAAGGAAAAACCGTCCATGAAAACAGAAAAATTGCATTTAAGAACTCAAAATTGCACGTATATACGTATTTAAGGAACCTTTCTTTAGTAAGAGACAAAGAATCTTTGAGGTAACTCCTTGGGTGAAAAGAAAATTATCAGTGAAGAAGAAATCAAAGATTGGGTACTCCCAAATGCAAACGACGTGTTTGGCATAGCCATAGAACTGTTAGGTTTCGACAGACTTTTAGTGAAGTGTCAAGACTGTCATGAACGCCCATGTCGGATTCGAGAGAAAATGGAAAAGGAGAGTATGGATAAGGCGGAGAGACATTGTTTTAGTTTCGCCAAGGGATTTCCAATTCGACAAACGAGGCGACGTCATATGGAGATACAGAAGGAATCAAGCTGCGTGGCTGAGAACGAAAGGATACCTCACTATTTCATAGGAGGCTAACGGTGTCCTTTCGAAAAAAAGTGGATAAAAAACTGTTACGTAAAGAAAAATCATACGAGACCAAACGGTTAATGAGGGAGAAGAGAAGCGAGGAATACGAGGTTCTGGAGGAGGTTTTCGATCGCTCCACTCTAATGACCATTTACAATTTCATGAACAAAGGAAAAATCGATGAAATTTACGGAGTTGTAAATGCTGGGAAGGAAGCCAGAATTTACTGGGGTAAAGACCGAGATGGAAGAGAACTTGCAATCAAAATTTACCTAACAGTCTCGACTGAGTTTAAGAAGGGCATGCTCCCTTACATCAGAGGTGACCCACGATTTGCTCATGTTCGAAAAGGCACACGGTCCCTCATCTATGCTTGGGCTCAGAAAGAGTTCAAAAACCTGCAGCGCGCTATGGATGCGGGAGTTAGAGTTCCTGAGCCTATTGCGGTCAGTAAAAACGTGCTGATAATGAGTTTCATCGGAAAGAACGGTGATAGTGCACCTCTATTGAAAGAAGTTTTTCTTAAAACCCCTAAACGAGTTTATCGGCGACTGCTAACATACGTGAAGAAACTGTATCAAAAGGCAAAGCTGGTGCACGCAGACTTCAGCGAATATAACATTATGATCTGGAAGAATGTGCCTGTGCTGTTTGATGTCTCGCAAGCTGTGACTCTGGAGCATCCTATGGCTGACCAGTTTCTGCGAAGAGATTTACAAAACTTGTATAACTATTTCAAGAAATTGGATGTGGATGTGTTATCAGTGGAAGAGATGCACAGGAGGGTTACTGGTGGCAAGACCTAGCACATTTGTTAAAGTTCCGCGAGAACGCATCGGAGCTCTCATAGGCCCTGACGGTCGTGTGAAAGAAAATGTTGAAGCGAAACTTTCGGTGGAGCTTCAGATAGATAGCCAAACTGGTGATGTTACAATAACACTGAGCCCCACTGCAGAAGACCCTTCTGTCCTGTTCAGAGCCAAGGAAGTAATCATTGCCATTGGACGAGGCTTTTCACCTGAACGCGCTTTTAGACTACTCGATGATTATAATGTCGTGTTAAAGATATTTGATCTGCGAGAAATTGTTGGAAAGTCCCCATCAGAGATGAAGCGATTAAAGGGAAGAATCATCGGAAGGGAAGGTAAGACACGAAGAATCCTAGAGGAACTGACTGACGCCAACATCTCTGTACACGGACATACCGTATCTATCATTGGAGACGCAGATCAAGCTGAGGTAGCGAGTGAAGCAATTGAGATGCTGATTAGAGGTCGTCAGCACAGAACAGTGTACGGTTTTCTTCACAGGAAAAGAAGGGAGTTGAAGAAAAAAAAGATGGAACTTTGGGAAACTCCGTCTGAAAAGCTGGGTGCTTAAGAAAGCAAAAATATTTGTGTGATTGGAACTAAATTAGAAATAGGAATGTTCAATTTTGCTTTATTTGAATAAATTATGAGGTTGAATTAAGGATAAAATATAAACAAATATGCTAACTAACATGTTTCTACATCCCTATATTCAAGTGAATTCTCGATGAAGCCCGCTAGAAAACTCAAAAGTTTCTTTTGCATATTCATTATTTCTGTAAGGAAGCGACTGATGTGGTAACCTTTGAAGAGATCAGTCCCGCCGACTTCTTCTATCGCAACCGAGACATAGCTGGATTCACCAATCCAGCTCGGGCAGTCTTTTCATCTGTAAGAGAACTCGTGGAAAATTCTCTTGACGCCTCTGATCAGTTGCGGGTTCCTTCCGAAGTTTATGTTCGATTATCCCTTGATGGTGATGCAACTTCCGAAGCGGATAGGGGAGGCGTCTACAAGTTGAGAGTAGAGGACAACGGAACAGGCATCCCTGCCCGCCACATACCATCTGCGTTTGGTCAGGTTTTGTTCGGTTCAAAATATAAGCTGAAACAGGCTCGAGGCACATTTGGGCTCGGTGGAACCATGGCAATCCTTTACGGGCAGATTACCACTCACAAGCCTGTGTATGTTGCCTCGAGTACAGGAACTTCAAGGATTTACAGATACACATTGATGATAGACATTCAGAGAAATCGCCCAGTTGTTTTGGATCGCAAAATTCAAGTGAATAAGGAGCGGTGGCGTGGAACTATGGTTGAATTTTGGTTGGAGGGCGACTATTTCAGGGCTATGCCAAAGATACTGGAATATCTGAAACAAACGGCGGTTGTGACTCCTTATGCAAACATCACTTTCGTTGATCCTAAAGGGCGGCTCTACAAATTCGATCGGGTGACATCTAAGATGCCGCGTGCGCCAAAAGAAACCCTCCCACATCCATACGGAGTAGATGTGGAAACCATTCGACGACTCGTGCAAATTACAAAGTCTCGCAATATGATTGATTTTATGAAGACAAATTTTCATAGAATCGGCAATAAGGTTTCGCGCAACTTTTTGAAATTCGCTGGAATAGATGAAAACATCAATCCTAAAAAGTTACCGCCAGAAGAAATTGTGAAATTTGTGCGAAAGCTAAAGAAATTCGAGGGATTTCTGCCTCCAAACGCGAATTGTCTGGCACCGTTAGGGGAAGAGCTGTTGAAGGCTGGCATCCTAAAGGAGCTGGAGCCCGAGTTCATTGCAGTTTGTCAACGTAAACCATCTACCTACTCTGGACACCCGTTCATAGTGGAGACCGCGATAGCGTATGGCGGAAATGTGCCGAAGAAAGGTGACATCGTGCTTTATAGATTTGCCAACAGAATCCCATTACTTTATGACGAAGCCAGCGATGTCTCATGGAGAATCATAAAAGCCATCAACTGGCGAAGGTACAAAGTCAACTCAGACATGGCGGTCGCCATTCTAGTTCATTTGTGCAGCACAAAGGTTCCCTACAAGACAGTGGGCAAAGAATTCATCGCGGATAGGCCCGAAGTTAAAAATGAGATTTTAAACGGAATCCGCGAGGTGGCTCGTCAACTTAAACGCTTTCTGTCTAGACGGGAGTATACAGAAAAAGAAAGGAGGCGATTAGCCACTTTTTCCAAGTATTTGCCAAAAATTGCCAGGTTCTCAACGGAATTGGCTGGGAAGGAGAAGGAACCAGATATTAGAAAATTGTTGTGGAGTGTAAGGAAATTTGAAGAAAGAGAAGCTTAAGAGTTCTGCAGCAGAGAGGAAAAAAGAGGTCTTAACTAATCTGACAACTTTCGGAGCATCTCTCTACGACCAGATGGAAAAAGGAAATTTTCCATGGATCAAAATGCCGAGTAGATCTATCGATAACATATTTTACAGTCCAGAATTTCGACAGTACATTTTGGGCGAAAAAGCCGTGCGTAGAAGCGCTCGAAACATTCGTCACATTCGACCATTCTCTCAGCTGGTTTGGACAGCTTATTTCGCTCATGAACTCGTGCAGAACCGAAAGACATCTACTCTTCGTGACGTGTACTATTCGGCGCAGGCCTATGAAATTCCCTTTAAGGATCAGCAGGAATCTAACAGTATCATAACCGACCTTGAAACTGTAGCAAAGTTTTCTCGGGAAGACTTCCACGTGTTTCCTGAAGAACGTTCAGCCGTGTTCGGCGATTTAACCATTGAATATACGGTTCCTGGATACGAGGGTAAACAATATAATTTGATGTCTCATCCGGATGGAGTTATGATAGGTCCTGCGCTCACGTCTGCTGAGTTTGTGAAAACCAGTGCAGACTTGGTTATAGCCATAGAGAAAGGTGGTTTGTTCACTCGTTTCATTGAGGAACAGGTTCACAAGAAATTTAATGCTTTGCTGGTGCTTACGGCGGGACAGGCGCCGAGAGCCACTCGACATTTCATTCATAGGCTTAACAGGGAACTAAAACTTCCTGTGCACATCTTTACGGATGGTGATCCGTGGGGGATGCACATTGCTATGGTGATCATTTCGGGTTCGGCGAATGCTGCTCATCTGCGAGATTTAACTACTCCAGATGCTAAGTGGTCGGGTGTTTGGGCAACTGATATTGTTGGATATAAGTTGCCTAGTGAACCGTTGACTGATGTGGATGTTAAGCGTCTGTATGAGTTGCAGAAGGATCCGCGTTATAAGGAGGAGTTGTGGCAGAGAGAGGTTAAGAAATTCTTAAGCATCAGGAAGAAGGCGGAGCAGGAGGCGTTTAGTCGGTATGGGTTGACGTACATTGTTGATGAGTATTTGCC
>CAYFTS010000204.1:0-1795 GCA_964346135.1 uncultured Candidatus Bathyarchaeia archaeon
TCAATCTTTTCTCTAATCGCTTTAAGGTTGTCTCTTACGATGCCCATGTCTGTAGGCTCAGCGCCAAGTTCCAGACACATACCGGAAAGAATCAAATGGTTTACCCCCACTATCTGACCCGGCTTAGGCTTTTGTCCTACTTCAACAAGCTCGTTGCCAGTGGAGAGAATTGAAACCCTCGGCTTTTCCACCACATTAACATAGGTTGCTCCCAGTGCAGCTAGCAATCCTAAATGATGTGGATGAAGTCGCGTTCCAGCTTTTATTGCAGCCTCGCCTTTCCGAACGTCCTCGCCTTTTTTGGAAACGTTTTTTCCAGGAGTAACTGGAATCCACATTTCAATTTTGCCTTTAAGTTTCTTTGTGTGCTCCAGCATAATTGCGGCGTCGGCTCCTTTGGGAAGAGGATTTCCCGTCCATATGGGTCTTGCCTCTTTTTCACCTATTTTGTCACCTTTGGTTATTTTGAGAGTTTTCGGGTTAAACTGTGATGCTTCAAATGTGTCTTCTGCTCTTACAGCGTAGCCATCTATGGCTGAACGATCGAAAGGAGGTAGGTCAGTTTCCGCCATGAAGTTTTCAGCTAAGACTCGGTTTAATGCTGTTTGAACGGGAATCTGTATCGCCCTCAGTTTTTCTGGTTTAAGTTGTTTTAGAAAGATGGACAGTGCTTCGTCAACGCCAACGAGTTTTTCAAACCCTTTAAGCCGCGCCAAGTTAACCCCATCCTACAACAAGATGACATGTACGGAAAAACTTTCGCAAAGATTGAATGTTTACTGTTACTTATGGCTTTCCCTCTTCTCTAACTCCTCTAATAAAATATTCCGCATCTTTTGAGCGTCCACATCGAGAATTGGACTTTCACTAACTATCACAGGCTTTAGACCTAACTCTGCTATGACGGTTGCCAGACACTGGAAGTCAGGTCCATACTCAGCCTCATATAACGTGTGATGACGCTTCTCTCCTTTTTCCGTGAATTCAATATGCGTAAAGTGGCAATGCAAATTTCTTATGGCGTCGGTTCCTAGTCGTTTCTCAATCAAATCCACAATCTTTTGAAAATCACTCACAGTTTTCAGTTTCCCTCCATTCCTTGCATGAACGTGAGCCCAATCAACTACCGGCTCTGTCGAATCCACTCTTTCACACAATGTCAACACTTCATCTAAACTTCCAAGTCGCGAAGATCTACCCGCAGTTTCTGGTCCAAGTTTCACCTTAACTATTCCACGAGCAGTCATGGACTCTACAACGTCACTCATCGCTTTCACACAAAGTTCCATAGCTTCTTTAGGAGACTTTTTCACATAATGCCCTGGATGAAATACCACTAAATGCGCGTCCATCCAGTTGGCGGCTGTTGCGCATGCAATCAAACGATTCTTGCTTGCTTCGACAGTTTCTGGTTTTCCGCAAAAGTTTAGAAAGTAGGAACCGTGAACCGTTAGCCAAACATCGTGTATTCTAGCGTTGACACCGAGTTTTTCCGCATTTTCTTTCTTCATTTGTGGTTTAGCTCCCCAGCGAACTGCCTGATACTCAAAGGCATCGAGTCCCTCGTCTCGTAAGTATTTTGGGAATTCGAATACTGGGCGATTAAGTCTCTTAAATGCGAGAGGAACTCCTGCTGGACCAAACCTTGGGCGATCCGCCATCCTTTATCACTGTCTCCCTGCAATTACAAGTTAAAGTTGTTTAGAAAGAAAACAGTTTGTTCACGACGTTCGTCGGTACAAACGCATGGAATAATACTGTCCATATGCCAGTGCGGTGATGGCTGAGATCAACG
>CAYFTS010000205.1:0-5521 GCA_964346135.1 uncultured Candidatus Bathyarchaeia archaeon
TACTAATACTCGCAGCAATAGCATCCATAACAGTTGTCGCAGCAACACTCTTGAGAAAACACAAAGAGAAAGGCTATGAAGAAAACAAAACCTCCTCCTTTTTTGTTTGCCGAACCTAACCACACAGCGCGCGCACAGATCTGGTAGATGTATTCAATGTTGAAACCTAATGAAAATATCTGACTCTGATGTTTCTTCCAAATTCTACTAGTTCTTTCATTTCTTGCTCAAATTTATTAATATAGGATTTTTCCTCTCATTAATAATTTAAGGCGCGCACAAAAATCAACGTGAATCTTGCTAGCCTGAAACTGCTATTTAAAATATGCATATGGGTAGCGGACGCGAAAAGCGAACTACGTACGTGCAGATCGCACGCGAGAGACAAGAAGTTTCAAGTATTCTTGTGCCTCATTTCTTGAACCCAACCCGCCAGCAACAATTCTCGTTTTGTTATTCTTGAATTTTGCTAAAGCAACCCATTTCTTAGTTCTTTTGTTTAGTACAGCTTTAAACGATTGAACGTCACGGAGCTCCTCATTGTTCAATAATTACCATCCCTTGCCAAACACTATTGGAACCTATATGCGAGCGTTTAAGTAAACGTCATTCATGTTTTGTTCCTTTTTTAGGCTTTATCTTATTTCCAACGGTCTTTGCGGGGAATTTAGGTCTCCACATATAATAGTCTGCATCGAAGTCAGATTCAAGAACCCAAACGTTACCTTCCTCAAAGCGGTGTTCTCTGCATAAGCCATCAGTACTTCCAGAACGTAGAAGAGGCTTTCCACAAACCTTACAACGTCGAATCATCGTGCGTGCCCGCCTGTTTTAGATTTTCTACGTTTGTGCATTTCTTTCATCTTTTCCTATATCTTAAGCTCGCCTAATTCTCGAACTTCCCCTTAAGTTTCTGCGTGTGGTGAAAAAATGAGGAGTAGAAGTATGAAGACATTTGATTTAGTTTAACTAGCATGCGTTTTTGCTTTACTCTTCCTTCTGTTTCTTTCCTTTTTTCTTTCCTTTTTTCTTAGGCACTATCTTACCACTCCTCTTCTTCCTCTTCGTCCCATTCTTCCTCTTCTCCGTAACCACAAAGCATGTTTTTGTCCCCTAATTTTTCTGTAAGCGCCGCAAAGCGGTTATATGTTTCACTCGAAAGGTATTTATGCTTTTCACTCAAAAAATTATGGATAAAAAATCCTTTTTAGAGGAAAAGAGTGGCTATTTATCCTTCTTTTTTGCCTTATATATAAAATAATAATGTGCGGGGTTTTCTCTATTTCTGAGAAGCATAGAGTTTATTAGGGGTTCCACAACTTGGACAGAATTTCATCCTTACAGTTACGTAGGTTTCGCATTTTGAACATTTTTTCCTTAACTGAGTTCCACATTCAACACAATAATTATAATTCGGATTTTGGGCACTTCCACATTTTGGACACTTGTTTGCAACCACTAATCTTCACCCTCACAAAGTTCTCAATATTGTTTCTCTTATTTATATATGTGCACGCAAGCACGACTGTGTTAGCAGAAATCTAACTTTTTTACTCTTCCATTTCTGGACTCCAGAAAGTAAGCACAACGCGACCTTCATCTAAATCTGCATTTATCAAGTAAGACTCACTACAACTGTTACATGTTAGCATAACTTGATCTTCAGCCATCCTTTCTACTTGGAAAACATTGTTTCCACATTTCAGACATTTCGTTTCGTTGGACATGTATTCTGCCTTTGCCACAAAATCACCTCATTTCTAACTCTCAATAGTTTATTATGCCATTTCAAGTTGCATTAATGGTTTATGAAGAAAAGTTTATCGCACGCATCATTTCATGAGGTTTTACAAACTTTGCATGGCGATAACCGTGTGCTTTGGCATTTGCTGAACTCGCAAACCAAGCCTAATTTTCTGATTTAAGCTTATTTACTGTTAAATGTATCGAGAAAAACTGTAATTTCTCAATCAGTTTTATGTTGGCACAAACTTTTCAAGTGGATTCTCTTTGAGAAGCTTTTGAAGCTGATGATAGTTTAAGCCGGTCACAACGTCTCCGTATATTTCACATCGTTCTAATCGGTTGATTCTTTCGGGGCTTCGAACGACAACTTCCGCCTCGTTACTAGATGGAAGAGTTAAATAAATGTGAAAGGACGACTCTTTTTTACCCATCTTTGTCACGGACAGCCACTCGGTTTTTGCGACTTCAAAGTTACTTTTTTGAAGTTGAGCGAGAACAGTTTTTGGAGTTGAAGAAAACGTGACTATGTCTATGTCGCTATTTTGTCGGGCAGTTCCCCTCCAAACGCTTCCTATCAGCTTCGGACGGAAATCTTTTAAGAACCCCATTATCTTGAGAGCTTCCTTTCGCATCTGAAGCAACCGCTCTCGTCTTGACCGCCCTTCTCTCTCCTCAGCTATCTTGTCCAACTCTTCTGCAACCTCAAGGTTGCTGGGTAGAACTCTTATTCCCAATGTTTTAATTGCCCTCTTTTTCGCCTGCTTATATTCTTTCTCTTGTGAGGTGTAAAGTAGGGCAGCAGCTTCCCGAGCAACTCGTTTCCTTAAATCTGCTGAGTGACTATCCTCCAACGGTGCTTTCCACCTTAAAGGGCGGTTAACAAAAAGAAACGTTGTTATGCTACCATGGTGGGTTGCAGAACAAGCTTGGACTTTCGGATACCCACATGGCGCAAGGGAGCTATCTTCTTCGCCTCATTGTACACGTCAGACGCTATTTTCTGCAAAACAATCTCCTGAACAAACTGATCGAATGTAAGAACGCTCGCTTTTTCCTGAACTGTTCTCCTCATGATACTTCGTATTGCTTTTTCCTGTGAAGTTTTGATGCGGATGAGACTGAAAGCGCAAATTCCTACTCTCAGTCGGTAGCCATCCTTTGTCGTTACGCCTAGAACCGTGTCCACCCGTGTAGTTCTCCTTCGAACAAGGCTTCTTAAATAGTCACGGGAGTACTCGTGCCCCTTAAAGACTGTGCGCGCAGTTTTACCCTCCACTCCAATGATCTGAAAGTACATTTTCAAATATTGATGAGCAAAATCGTTAGTGAGATCGTAAAGCGTGGCGTCTACTTTTCTTCCAACCAGTTTTTCAGGGTCATCAGATGGCACGGTTCCCAATTCAGTTTCGCCAAAGTATGAGGGAGAAACGATCGCGTACCACTTCTTACCTCGCCACTTATCTCTTACACGTTTTTTCTTTGACGACACAGTGAACCTCCGTTGTGACTGAGAATTTACGCGGTGATATTAAAAGCTTTAGCGGCCTTCTATCTTTTCGTTTCCTCTCATGAACTGTCTCAAAACCTTGGGGATGATTACCGAGCCGTCTTTTTGTTGAAACTGCTCTAGAATCGCCATCATCGTTCGACTGGTTGCAAGGGCGGTATTGTTCAAGGTGTGCACAAAACCAGCTGGTGTCTGTCCCTCTTTCTCTCTAAATCTTATGTTTAATCTCCTCGCTTGATAATCTGTGCAGTTAGAGTTGGAGCCAACTTCCCTGTAATTCCCATCAGACATCCAAACTTCTATGTCATATTTTTTCGCCGCTATCATACCAATGTCTCCAGTGCAGACGTTAACCACTCTAAAATGTAACCCCAAACTGCTGTAGAGGTCTTCAGCGTTCTTTTGCAGTTCTTCGTGAAACTTCCATGAGTCTTCAGGTAAGCAGAAGATGAACTGTTCAATCTTGTTGAACTGATGCATCCTGAATAAACCTTTAGTGTATTTGCCGTGAGCTCCAACCTCCTTCCTAAAACAAGAACTAACTCCGACTAATTCTATCGGCAAATCCTTCGCAGTAATCACCTCGTTCATGAACATTGCAGCCATGGGGTGTTCGCTCGTCGCTATCAAGTACAAGTCTTCTTTCTCTATTTTGTACAGCTGGTCTCCAAAGAATTCCAAGTCAGTGACTCCCAGGTAGGGTTTTTTGCGCATCATGAAAGGCGGTTCTATTATTTGGTATCCTCTCTTCATCATGAAATCTATTGTATAGTTTAAGATAGCATAATCCAACAGAACCATCTCTCCCTTTAGATAGTAGAAGCCGTGACCCGCAATCTTAGCGGCTCTCTCAGCGTCTATCAAATCCAAGTTCAAAGCGATTTCCAAATGATTCTTTGATTCAAAATTAAATTTCGGTGGTTTACCCCATGTTTTTACAACAACATTTTCCGTTTCATCCTCGCCGAAAGGAACTGATTCATGCAGAATGTTAGGAAGACTCAGTAAGATACGATTTGTTTTTCCCTTATAGTTCTTAATTTTTTTCTCTAACTTTTCAATTTCTTCAGGTATCTTCTGCGCTTCCTCAAGTTTTCTGCTAATATCCTTTCCGTTCTTCTTTAGGTTCGCAATTTCAGTAGTTATTAATTTTCTTTTGTGCCTAAGCTTGTTCGCCTCTGTTAACAGTCTCCGCCATTCCTTGTCATATTCAATCAAGTCCTCTAGCATCTTGAGTTTGTCAGTGGCTCGCCTTTTCTTCAAGTTCTCTTTCACAACTTCTGGATGTTCTCTGATCAGCTTTATATCCAACATATTAACGCGTCAACCTCGCTCCAAACTATATGAGACTTAACTCAGTTTAAAAGTTAGGATGCCAAAACCGCTAAGAGCTTACTTACAGTTTCTTCGCTACTGAAAAGGCTTTTTCCGCTGTTGAAACGCAACTCAAGAGATCGTCAATCGTTGCTATGAACGTTTGAAGTTTCAGTTCACATTTGACTTGCGTCAACACTTCAGATTCATTCCTCGTAGTTTCAACAAATAACCCAGATGGAACATTCACGTTGTCTGGCGATACAGCTTGAGCAACAGCTTCCGCCTCCCTTTCATTTTCATAATAAAGCCTAAACTCAGCCTCCACGCTACGTTTCCTCCAAGCTCTTCTTAACAAGTTCATCCACAAGTTTTACAAAGGATTCTATGTTTTCGACAGGAACCTGAGCACCAGCCGCAACATCATGTCCTCCTCCTTTACCCGAATATTTTTCAGCAGCAACTCGCAGGATTTCTCCAAGGTTGATGCCTTTGCTCCTTGCGCTTTCTGACGCTCTCGCCGATACTTTGATTAAACTTTCTCCTCGGACACTGGAGTAGGCGATTATTGGTTTTTCGTGTTTAGGAAGACTGTTGGAGAGGAGGGATGAAACTGTTCCTATAACGTTTTCGTGGATAACATCTTCGCCTAATACCAAGTAGATATTGTTCAACTCTGTTATGCGTTTGGGTTCCTCATTCAACCAGTTTAGATACTTGGTGATGTTTCGTCTATACTCTTCTAACATGGCGTTAGCCTGTTCAAGAGCTATTGCTCTATCTCCCATGCACAGCGCTATGCCGAGACCTGGCTTCTCCATACGTCCAGTGGCGTTAAGCAGAACCGCAAATTCTCGGGCGTCTCTAAGCGGAGTCCAAGGTTCTTCACGGGTCAGCGTGTAAACACTTCTGATCAAACTTAACGCAAAGTCACTTGGAAATCCCTTGGACGCC
>CAYFTS010000206.1:0-7851 GCA_964346135.1 uncultured Candidatus Bathyarchaeia archaeon
CAAGGTAAACGAGCACAGGCAAGTTACTGTGCTGTGACTTCCATTACCGTGAGAGTTCTATCCAGCAACTCAGTAGAGCCAGCTCCCTCTCTCATGAACTGCACGTTGATTGTGTGTGATCCAGCGTTCAGTGAGTCTGTTAGAAATTCGACGTGGCCTGACATTTTGTAAGTTCCACTGGCTGGTGGTCCAACCGAGAGTATGTACATGCTACTGTTACAGTTGTTGTCTACAACTATTCTTATCCAAATTGACGCAGGCGGTGCCAATATGTGGGATGCTGAAAATTGCGCAAAGACTTTTGAATTCTGTTGAACATTGACTGTAATTTCCATTGTAGAGTCAAAGTCAGAAATGTTATACCACTGCGTCGCGTTGTAACTACTGATGTCGACTTGCGTGGTGTTCGTGTTTTGAAGTATTTGTAGAATTGAATCCGTTCCATTTACTCCGGCTATGCCTTGAAACCCTTGTGGGCCTTGTACTCCCTGTATTCCCTGTTCTCCTTGAGACCCTTGTAATCCTTGTGGGCCTTGTTCACCTTGAGGCCCCGGTCTTACAAAAATCTGGGCAGTCAAAGCTGTACCCACAATGCTCGCCAAGAGGGCAATCACCAATGCTAAGACTAGAATTTTCCACGGGTATTTTTCTTGTTCCTTGTTCTTTTTTCCCAATTTCGCAACACCGCTTTTTCTGGGATAGGATAGAACATAAAAAAGCTATGAATTTAGAATCTATATTATTGCGCATGCATCTAATAGATCAACTGGGTGAAAAAGAGGCGGTTAGGGTATACCATTCAACGCAGAAACCGCAACAACCTATGTGACGCTAGGTAGTCTTTGATTTTGGTGAAAGCTACCTTTTAGTGTACGCAAAAACCAACACTCTAGAATATTAAACTATGTACTGTCAGAATAAGTTAAGTTCGAATCAGAATCTGTCAAATTGCAAATTTTTTATCAAAATTTTTGTTAACAATCTGCAAATTTCTGTTCAAAAATTATGTCTGTCTAGTAATAAAGAATGGTGATTTCAATACAATTAAGATGTCTCCCACAAACCCCATTTTCTAGGCTTGTGTCTTCAGTTACGGGGGTTTCCATCTCATTATTAGTTCTCCATTGTCAAATTTTTTCCCGTGTCTTTCCGAATCCAATTCACAAAAGCTTAAACTTAACGTAAGAGCTTACTGTAATGGATTGGAGATTGTTTAATGAGCATTGAACTTCCAGAAGCCAAGATTCTTGCAGGACAGATGAATGAAGAGCTTCTAGGCAAGCGTATCAAGTCTTATCATTTGCAAGATTATGAGAGACTCCAAAGAATAGGTATGCTGGACAAAGATGTGAAATCCTTCGATCAGCTCGTTAATGGGAAAATCGAATTTGTCTTATCGAGGGGCAATGTTATACGTGTGAAGCTCAATAATGGAATGAACCTGATTATTGCTCCTGAGTATGGTGGCAAGGTCTTTTATCACACAAGTGAGAAAATGGTTCCAAGCAAGTTCCATTTAAAAGTTTGTTTTAGTGATGACACAGTGTTGACGGTAAGGCTCACTAGCATGGGTCTCATCCACGCACTGAAAGACAATGATCTAGAGCGCTCTTATGTGTTCAGACGGGATTTCAACTCTGAGATACCCTCACCGATAGATGAAGAGTTGACCTTTGAACGCTTCTCAAAACTCTTGGCAGACAATAATAGGATGCTCAAGTCAGTACTGGTAGGGAAAGACGCCGTTGTTGTGGGACTGAGTAATAGCGCCTTTCAAGACATTCTATATAGAGCTAGACTTCACCCAAAGAGAAAAGCCTCAGACCTGAATAAAGATGAGAGACGAATCCTTTATGATGCAATAAAGTTTGTGCTTAAAGAGAGAATCCGGCTCAATGGAAAAGATCAGTTCCATGACCTCTATGGAAATCAAGGTGGCTACTCACCGGCCATGGGTCCAAATATGAAGCAGCAGGCCTGCCCAGTGTGTGGAACATCTATAGAGAAGTTGAGTGTGGGAGGAGGCCATGTATACTTCTGCCCAAAGTGTCAGATATGAAGAGTGAAGGTATATCTGCAAAGTATTGAGATGTGTGTTTCGTTTTACCCTCAAAGTTTAATAGAAGTTGGTGTTTTCAACGTTTATGGGCCGGTAGTTCAGTTTGGCATGAATGACGACCGCATAGTCGTCGGTGCAAACGCCGCCTTCGCGTGCATTGGCCGAGAAAGGCGGAAGCCGCGGGTTCAAATCCCGCCCGGTCCACCACCTTTTGGGTTCAAGTTGCGCGCGCGTATTTTTAGTCGTTACGTGCGTGTACATTTAAATGCCTATCACTGTAGACCGAACTGTTTTAAGAAAGAAACTTCAATTTTAGACGTCATTCGATGAAGGTTATTATGGTAAAGTTAGGTTTGAGAGAGTGATATTATGGAAAGGTCAGGTTTGAAAGAGGGTCTTTGGAGTGTCCTCGTAATAAATCCCAAAGAGAAACCAGGGAGGTTCAATCCAACCTTTGAAAGAATATATGAAGTGTTAGACGTCACCCTCCCTAAGACTCTTGTAATAGAGACCATTGAGGAAATGGAGGAATATTGTAGGACAGCTGGTTCTCCTTTATCTAATAGAACCCCTATTACTGCGAAACAAGGGGAAATCATACTTGATACCATAACTAAGAGATTAATGGAAAGGGAAGATTATGTCGAAACAGTCGAGAAAATAATCTCCCTAATTGATTACTCAGAGATATCATCGAAAGAGGCAATAGAGATCCACGAAAAACATAAGATACCCGTATCCCATCTTGAAAAAGACATAATACCCGTGTATGGCGATGGTGTTTGGATTACCGATATCAATGGAAAACGTTACCTTGATTTAGACAGCAATTATTCAGCGGCAAATCTTGGATATTCTAACAAAGAGCTCGCCTTGGGATTGTTTAACCAGACATCCCAATTGGTTACTATGAAGGAGGATAGGGTTCAGGTTCCAAGAGCCCGCCTTATGAAGACGCTTAGAACTATTATGCCGGAGGGGCTTGATCAGTTTTACTTCCAGAACTCTGGTGGAGAGGCTGTTGATAAAAGCCTAAAATTCGCTAAAGCATATACCCGTCAGACTGGAGTTGTCGCCATGTATAATTGCTTCCACGGGAGAACCCACGGCGCTGTCGCTGTGACTAGCAAATTAGAGTATAGGAAACCCTTTGGGCTAGATAGGCTGGATTGGGTTCACTTCGTGCCTTTTAACGATATCGAGGCTGTAGAGGAGAAGCTGCAAAATGGAAGTGCTAAAATTGTTATTCTTGAATTGGTTCAAGGAGAAGAGGGCGGCATCAATCCAGCTAATAAGGAATATGCTAGAGGTCTTAGAAAGATATGTACAAAACATAATGCGCTATTGATCGTGGATGAGGTTCAGACAGGGTTCGGTAGAATCGCAATGAAAGAAGGACAGTGGTGGGCCTCCGATTACTACGGTATAGTCCCCGACCTGATGGCTATCGGAAAATCCTTCGGCGGTGGCTTCCCTGTTACTACCGTCGTGACTAATAAGAACATTTCGAGTGAGATGAAATCAGGATACGATGGTTCAACCTTCGGAGGCAATCCACTTGCTATGATCTCGGCCACTATCGCGATACAACAAATGAAGAGGCAGAATATCACAAAAAACGTAGCTGAGCGAGGAAAGCAGCTCACGGAAGGATTAAGGGATATACCTACTAACTTGATTGAGGCTGTTAGAGGACTAGGACTCTTCATTGGTGTCGTCTTTCCATCTAAGCTTCATGTTACAAAGTTTCAGAAAGAGTTAAAGAAACTTGGAGTCAAGTCTTCATTATCAACAGATAACGTTGCGAGGTTCTTGCCACCACTCATAATCAGTGAAGAGGAGATAGATTACCTTCTAGACAAAGTCAAAAAAGCCGTCACTAACATTAAATAAGTTGAATGACCTCTTCGCAACTATTTTTCGTGCGTGTATCCGTCAAAGTTAATACTTAAATAAAGAAACCGACACATTCTCAAAATGCCTAAAAGGAAGTGAAAAAGTTTTGAGTTCAAAATGGGCAAAAGAATTAGGCTCAAAATGTGACATTGATCCAGTGGCTTTGAAGCTTATGTTGGAAGAATTAAGCGAAAGCTGCTATGGTGACGCAACCAGCTCAAGGAAAGTTATTGAAGAACTCACGTTAAAATGCAACTTCAACAAAGATGAACTAAATAGGTTCATCCGTGAAGTTTCTCAAAATTGCCCTTTGGATGCAAAGAAACTGCGTAAGGAAGTCGGCGAAGCTAAAGGCAAGAAAGAACTGGCCTTTGGAGCGATATACAAAATAGCGGGAAATGTAAGGTAGCGGGGTTACACGCGCATTTATGCGTGCGCACACGCCGAAGAGGGGAAATTCGGGTGATATCTGCATGCTGTAGGAGGTTTAAATCCCTTCCCCGGCATCACAGACAAATGTGCAATTGAGAAAAACATGTTTCAGCAAACCATAAAAAGACAAGATGTAATGAAAGATACAAACCTAGAAAAGAGGAGGAGAAAGTGGTGTCTGAAGAAGAGATTTTTGACGAGTTGAAAAATGCGGTTGTGAATTACGATGAAGAGAGTGTTAAGAGATTGGCAAACAAAGTGATTGGGAAGGGAATCGACCCACTGAGAGCGATCCAAGATGGTTTGGTTAAGGGCATAAACGAGGTTGGTGAGAAGTTTGGCGCAAAAGAGATTTTCTTGTCAGAACTGATGGTTGCGGCGGAGGCATGCTTGGTCGGGATTAACCTTTTGAAACCTCAACTCGCGTCCCCAATACGTACACACCTTAAACCCATGGGCAAAGTGGTCATAGGTACCGTGTATGGAGATATACACTTCATAGGCAAGAACCTTGTAGCCACGATGTTGGAGGCTAATGGCTTCGAGGTGTATGACATCGGCGAGGACCAGACAGTAGAGGCTTTTGTCAACAAAGCTGAGGAAGTAGAAGCAGACATTGTTGGGGCTTCTGCTCTGACGACAACTACAAGATTGGAACAGAGAAAAATCGTGAAAGCGATTAGAGAGAAGGGATTAAAGACAAAGATCATAATCGGGGGTGCCGTGGTTGACGACGCTTGGGCTGAAACTGTGGGCGCTGACGGATATGCCAAGAACCTGCAGGAAGCTGTAATTCTTGCGAAACAACTTATTGAGCAGACTTGAGAGTAGGTGTCTGAAATGATGACCGGAAAGGAGAGAATTTTAGCTGCTTTTGAAGAAGGCAGCCCAGAAGACATTCCAAATGTGTTAAACTATGCAAATCTCGCCTTGTGGCGTGGACCCCACTTCTGGGATGAATTCGCTGGAAGTAAACCTTGGTGGGTCAAGAATGCTTGGGACATTGCAAAACTGCAGGAGGTTGAGGAAACCATGCAAAAGAAGCTCAACATGGACTGGGTCTGGGGGGCTTCTTTGTGTCCGAGTAGGGAGTGGAGGAAAAATCACATAGTGGTCCCTACTGCAAGAGCTGTCTACATGAGAGACATCACTCCAGGGGCTGAAGTTTGGCAGTACGTGATAGAGGAACCGCCACCAGAAGGCATCCATGCCACATACCCGAACGTAGATTTGTCAGGGGTCATAAAGACCAAAGAAGATGTGGAGAAATACGTCTATGTGCGGAAGACTGAAACGATAATTGAGGAAGGAAGAACTGATTGGGTTGAGGCACTTGTCAAAAAGTTTGGCGATGAGAAGTTCATTCTGTCAGAAATCGAAAGTCCCCTAGAAGCAGCATGTGACTTCATGGGTCCCATGCCTTCAATTAAACTTTTCATTAAGAACCCAACATTGCTCAAACAACTTGTAGATAGAAAAGCGGACGCAATAATCGAGGAAATCAAGGCACATGCTAAGATGGGGGTCGACGGCGTATGGACTTGGGAATGGTATACAGGCGAGATAATTTCTCCTGCTCAGTTCGAAACGATCGGCAAGCCTGCTATTCAGAGATGCATCCATGCGGCTCAACAGCTGGGATTGAAGTATATTTTTTATCCGACGGGTGTAGGCAAAGACTGGCAAGCAGGCTTTGAGAGCATACTGGACATGAAGCCTGACGGAATTCACCTTGAAGAGAGCAAAAAGGGCTTCGACACAGATCTGTCTTGGCAAGCTGACGTTTTGGAAGCTCAAGGCTTTCAAGATGAGATTACTCTCTTTGGCAACGTAGACTCCGTAAATATCGTGCAGGAAGGTACAAAAGAGCAGTTGGAGCGGGAAGTCAAGCGGCAAATCGACATCGGTCGGGAAAAATATTATGGCAGATTCATAATGGATGTGGGCAGCCCTATAACACCTGAGACCTCCCTTGAACGGCTCATAGAGTACATGAACCTTGTCCGCAAACAGGGCAGAAAAATACAATAAACCATACGCCGGCTTTATTTTTCATATCTTTCCAAATCACCTAAGCATGTCAAAAATACAGAATAGAAACGTATGTGAACACAAAAAATGAGGGTCGCGGCTGATATCATCAACATAGTGCGGGTTCAAATCCCATCTCACCTGCCACGAATGTGCCCCATACCCTAAATGCGTTTTTGCAAGGGTCATGTGCGTTTGCATGCATGTTGAACGCATGCCATATATGAACTAAATGTAATAGAAAGCTTGGGCATCAGAATTGAAAGGAGGTGAAAAAATCTGAGGCAAAGTCTGCTGAAGCTTCTTTCTAAGGAAGACATGGATAAGATTCATCGCGCTACAGTGAAAGTGCTGGAGAAGACAGGTGTCAAGTTCCTCCACGACGAGGCCCTAGACATCCTTGAGAAGAACGGGGCCTTAGTGGATCGGAAAACAAAGACTGCAAAGATATCAGAAGCTGTGTTCGGCGAATTCAGAAAAAAAGCTCCAAACAATTTCCCTAAATTTAATCGTAACGGTAAGAGAGTTCCAATGCGAAAAGACGATTTCTTCATCGACACTTTTGGCGATGGCACAAATTTTACTGATCGGGATGGAACTCAGCGACCATGCACGCTAGAAGACACTAAAAAGATAATGATTGTTGGTGATGCACTGGAAAATGTCGACGAGCCATGGGTGGGCAGTATGCCAACGGATTTGCATCCGAACGTACAAATGATCCATGCACTGGAGGTAGAAATAAACAACAGCCCAACCAAATCTATCGTTTTATGGGGAGACAATGGAGATCAAATGAGGTACGCGATTAGAATCGGCGCGGCGCTATTGGGAGGAATGGAAGAGCTAAGAAAGACACCCCCAGTAGTTGGTGGCGGATGGGCTACCAGTCCTTTAGTGCACGCAAAGGAGATTCTTGACTCCCAAATCATAGCTGCCAAGGAAGGACTACCGACTGCTTGTGGAAGCATGGCCTCGGCCATTACCACTGCTCCAGCAACTCTGGCAGGGACATTGGTAGTTTGGAACGCTGAAGTATTGAGTAGTTTAGTGTTGTCGCAAATGATAGCTCCTGGAACTCCGTTTAAGATAAAGTGTTCCGGCTCGACCGCGGATCCGCGTAGAGGATATTACCCGGTTGGGAATCCTGAGATGGCTTTGGTGAACGCTGGCTGCATGGAACTGTCTAACTACTATGATCTACCGTGCCGAATAGCTGGTTGCTAGACAGATGCCAAGATAGTCGACCCTCAAGCCGCCCATGAGAAAACAATCACGACGGTGATACCTGCAATGGTGACGAAGGGAAAAAGGATATACGGGATGGGAATGTTGGATTCAGGCATGTCAATGAGTTTGGAACAGTATGTGATTGACAACGAGATCGTTGCAGCTGTGAGGCATAGCCTGAAAGGCATAGAAGTGACGGATGA
>CAYFTS010000207.1:0-1540 GCA_964346135.1 uncultured Candidatus Bathyarchaeia archaeon
CAACTGATTCAGGAAACTGCGTTAGAGATGGGAAGCGTAATCAGGGATGAGGAGATGTTGAAAACCTTCAACATGGGATGGGGCTTCGCAGTGATCGCTGATAGAGATGATAGAGATGACATCATCGACAGTTTTGAAAAGAACGCTGTAGAGACTGAGCAGATTGGGAGAGTGACTAATTCAAGGAAAATTGTTGTTTTGTATAAAGAAAGGAAAATCGAACTATAAAGTTTTTAAATTTCTATTTAAATTTTTATCTGAGTAAAACTTAAATTTTTAATTGTTTAATAATATCCCATGAGATACAGAGTTAAAATCGAGGTTTCTCTCAAACCAGGCCATTCTGACCCTGAAGGAGAAACCACAGCAAAATCTCTGAAAGAGTTAAAGTACCCAGTGGAAACAGTTAAAGTTAGCAAAGTTTATGAAGTGTACCTTCACGCAAAATCTCTAAAAGAAGCCCAGAAACACGCAGATGAAATGTGCAGGAGACTACTAGCAAATCCCACCAAAGACAACTATCGTTTTGACATAGAGGAAGTGAAATGACTCCTCGTCTTTACATCAAGAGAAACTTGGACTTTGAACTTTCTGAAATAAACGTGTTAGATGCAAATGAAAAAGAACTACTTCAAATCAGCAACGAATTGGGAGTTGGTTTAAGTCTCAAAGAAATGAAACATGTCAAACAATATTTTTCAAGCAAAGGAAGAAATCCAACCGACGTTGAACTCCAAACCATTGGCCAAACCTGGTCAGAACATTGCTATCACAAAACTTTCAAGGGCGACATTGTAACGGCAAAGGGAAAACTAATCGTAACCAACATGTTCAAAGAATACATAGCAAAGGTTACGCGAGAACTCAACTTGCCCTGGTGCCTCTCCGTGTTCGAGGACAACGCGGGCATAGTTGACTTTGAAAACGGCTACGCAATCGCCGCGAAGGTGGAGACTCACAACCATCCATCAGCCATAGAACCTTTTGGAGGCGCTGCCACTGGCACAGGCGGAGTTATCAGAGATATACTGGGAGTTTGGGCTGACCCCATAGCCTGCACAGATGTTCTCTGTTTCGGACCATTAGATTATGATTATGAAAAGCTTCCTCCTGGAACAAAACATCCAAATTACCTTTTCAAAGGAGTTGTCGCTGGCATCGGTCACTATGGAAATAACATGGGCATACCCACAGTCAACGGCGCCATATATTTTGATGAAAGCTATGTGGGCAACGTTGTGGTTTACTGCGGCTGTATAGGAATTCTTCCAACAAACAAATTTACAAGAAACACAAGGCCCGGAGACATAGCTGTTTTGGCGGGTGGAAGAACAGGTCGAGATGGAATCCATGGAGTAACCTTCGCATCAGCCGAACTGACAAAAGAGTCGGAGGAGGTTTCTAGACCAGCGGTTCAAATCGCAAATCCTATAGAAGAAGAAAAACTCAAGCGTGCCATCATTGAAATACGCGATAGAAAACTGGGCTCTGCAATAACTGACTTGGGCGGCGGAGGCTTATCCTGTGCCACAGGTGAAAT
>CAYFTS010000208.1:0-5230 GCA_964346135.1 uncultured Candidatus Bathyarchaeia archaeon
TATCTGCTCCAGCTTTCTTACAGATTCGGTGCATAGGCGCCACAGCCAACTCACGACCAACCATACAACCTACTCCGTAGCCTCTTTTTTTCTTTAAGCCAGTATTTAATCTTTTTGTAAACCGTAAGAGCCTAAATAAACCTCACCAAAAAAAAGAGAGAATTTTTGAGTTTTTTAGTTAATTGACAAGCTTTGAAAGAGCCTCTCCATCAGATGCACTCTCAGATGAAGAGTGTTAAAAAAAGATAAATTACGGATGATTATAAAACGAAGGCTAAGTGTATATTGTGGCAGGGAATGACATGAAACTTGTGGATGCTCACATACATCACTCAGACTCAAAATATGACCAGAAAGTAGATGACATTATAGAGGACTCAAAGCGATCTAACGTCGTCGCCTTAGTATCAAACTCAATGAACCTCCAATCCAGTCTTCTAAGTCTTCAACTGGCTAAAGGACATTCCAACCTTGTCTATGCCGCTTTAGGCATCCACCCTTGGAACGTTAGGCGTTTATCTCCTAACGAAGTGAAAGAAACCATAGACTTAATTCTCCAACATGAGACACACGGTGGAAAAGTGGTCGCCGTTGGGGAAATCGGCTTAGACTTTCAATATTCGAATGAGAAACTTCGAGATTTACAACTCAAAGTTTTCCATGAAATGCTTTCTGCAGCAGAGAAACAATCTCTCCCCGTAATCATCCATTCAAGAGGAACAACTTCTCGAATTGTTAAGCTTCTCCCTTCATATGGCGTGAAAAAAATTCTTTTACAATGGTTCAGCCAGCCCATTAAGTTGCTGTCTCAGATCGTTGACCGTGGCTATTATATTTCAGAGGGACTTCCCTCAGTATATTCCAGTCATACCCAAGAGGTCATTAGACGAGTCCCTTTAACGAATTTATTGACTGAGACTGATGGGCCAGTCAGTTTTCGAGATCCGTTTGAAGGTAAGATGACCACGCCTGCCTTCCTTTCTCATGTCATAAAGGTAGTAGCCCAAATAAAAAAGATGGAGGAAACCGAAGTGGCTGACCAAATTCTTCAGAATTTCACTAACTTTTTCGGGATAAGCTTTGCTGATGATAAAAGCAATTAATGGACAGTAAGAAATGCAAAACGTCCAGTGAAGGTCTTATGGAAGCCAGAGAAAAAGAGGCACTGTTTAAGCCCTGAAATATAGACTTCTGATTCAGAAGTAACAAATATTAGAGAAATTCATTGCTTAAACGAAGGATGCTTAAATGCCCAGTTTTTCTATTAGGGACTCTCTACGACGGAGGTGGAAGCGGTCTGTTTCTTCTTTTCGAGCTAGACCTGGGCCTGTACTCAGTATTGGGGATGGGGAGTTAGCTGTAATGACGTACACGCCAGCCGTGGACAAAATGAAAGTCTTCTCAGCGTTTATACGTGAAGGATTAGAAAACGGTGATCTAGTCGACTACACTTATCCTGATGAGGAGAGCGGAATTGTTAGGACTAAGCTTAAGAAGTATGGAATAGATGTGGAAAAACATGAAAAGAATGGTACTCTACTTCTGAGAAGCTTAACAGAATATTATATGCCTGACGGTAAATTCGATAAGGATAGAGCAATAAATAAGGGACTTGATAGTCGAGTTGAGGCCAAAAGGAAGAGATACAAACATTTAAGAGAGCTTGAAGACCTTGGCGACTTCTCTTTTTTAAATGGTCAATGGAAAACATACATAGATTTATGGGACGATCCCAAGTGGGAAACCCCTTCAGGTCCCTACACAGAAATACTTTCCTATGCCTCTTTCATGATAGAGTTAACTGCGTTTAACGTTGAAGGCATAGGTAAAACGCAGCTTGCTGAAATGCTTAAAGCTTTTTGGGTGGGAAATCCCTCATACACCATCTTCATTGATCTCTTGGAGAACACAAACGCTTTCTCTAAGCTTATAAACATGCCTCACAAAAAGTTTGTCGGTCGCAAGTTTTTGTTAGAATTTGACCCGGCTTCTGATCACGAGAAGGTTATCGATAGTTTGGTCAAGGAGGCTATAGCCAACACTTATCCCATATTTGTCTTTACATCAACCACAAGCATTCTCCATACGTACCTAGCCAAACAGCCAGCAGTTAAATTCTTCCTCACATCAACTTCCGTCTCGACTCCAGAATTGACGACTGAAAACGAGGTAATTCTACCAGCCAAAAACACAGCTTTAATTTTGGAAGCTTTAAGCAAAGTTTTAGAGGAATACGCCCACACAAACGTTTTTCTGGTTTTTGACAAACTCTCTGATCTCATAAACTTGGTGGGCTTTGATAAGGCTTACAAGTTTTTGCTTTATGCATTAGATATACTTCCCACAACCAAAGCGACTGCCCTCTTCCTCCTCAACGCCAATGCTCATGAACCCCGTCTGGTTTCTCGAATAAGAGGACTATTCTACAACCAATTAACCTACGACAAGGACGGATTAAAAATCGTGAAGGTTACCTAAGTTTTAAGAGAATTTCATAAGTCTAACTTCATAAAATCATTACATGTCTTTGGATTCTGTAAGTTGTACGTTTGACATGGCTAATGCTATAAATCTCAATAAAGCTTATACTAGTCAACAATCAGTATGATGGCGAAGGAAAGTAAGTTTAAGGATGGAAAGGGCAGGTGAAGACTTGGGTAAAGTGCGACCGGAGCGGGTGAAGAGAATAGCCCGAGAACTGGTAAGCAGGTATCCAGACAAGTTCACTACTAACTTTGAAGACAACAAAAAACTCGTTGAAACCCTCATAGAAACTTCTTCAACTAGATTAAGAAACCGAATAGCAGGCTACGTAACCTCATTGATAGTTGCTATGCAACCCGCTCAAACAGAAGAACCAGAATGACCTCCGTCATACCTTTATGAATTCTCTTGGATATCTGGTTAAAACCTCTGATTTCGTCTTTGTAACCAAAGCCATGTCTTCCATTCGAACTCCTCCGGCACTCGGCATAAACACTGAGCTCTGAAAAAGCGAAACAACCGTGTTGGATCTAAACTTAATGTCCGCGTTTTTAGGCATGATCATAGGTCCTTCTTCGAGTTGTAAGCCCGTAAAGTGACCAAGAAGGTATGGGAAGTATTTTGCATGGCCGGTTTTTTGGAATATCCCGCGAACAACCTTGTTAACCGTTCCAATAGTCGTACCTTCCTTGAGTTCACTGAATGCTGCTGACTGAGCTTCCAGTACAGTTTTGAACAATTTTTCTTGCGTCTGATTGGAAGTTCCTACTACGCCTGTTCGGCAGATGTCGGAACAGTAGCCTCCATATACGGCTCCTAGGTCCATAACTATCAGATCATTTTTTTCTATTCTTTTTTCGCTGGCAAAGGGATGGACCAACAACGTTCGTTTTCCAGATGCGACCAGCGTTGGATGTCTTACCTCCCAAGATCCTCTTTTCTTCATCTCGTACTCTGCCTCAGCAGCGACCTCAATTTCCGTTGCTCCAACTTTTAACGCCCTAACCGCCGCTTCCATTCCGTAATCTGAGATTTTAGCGGCTTTCCGAATAAGCTCAATTTCTTCGTCTGACTTGATAAAACGCAACGTGTTTAACATGTCTGACGCATCTACGAACTTTACATTAGGAAAAGTATTTTGCAACACTTCAAATTCACCAAAATCAAGATCATCAACGCCAACTGTGGCTCTTAGAGTAGTGAACTCTTTCAAAACCTCCACCACTTTGCGCTGATTTGCGTCGTCAGCACCTTTAGCAACTACAATATTTTGAATCTGAGACTGTTTTCTGGCTACTTCGATATCCAGCCAAAGTACAATCATTACCGGTTCCTCGTCAATTGGGAGGACAATTGTTCCACAAGAGTGTAAGGTGGGATCAGTAACTCCGCTCAGATATTGAAGGTTGTAAGCGCCATTGAGGACTAGAACATCGATGTCGTTCTTTTCCATCAGTTTTCTGGTATTGCGTAATCTTTCTTTCCAAATGTTCATGTTGAACTCAACATGTTTAGAACACTTTTAAAACTTGCCTTGAATCCTTCGCCGCGCGCTCACTACTCATTCCTTTCAAATATGCCTTTTCCCGATTTGTTTTTTATTCCATTCAATGCTTTCAAGAAGACTAAAATGCAAGGGTTATTCCAGAGCTATCTCGAAAGATTTTCTACGATTTTCCGGGCAAACTCTCTAGCCGCCTCTGGCCCGCTTCCAGTTATTATTTCACCGTCAACCACAACTGGCGCATCTGAAATCAATGCTCCGCCTTTCCTCAACTCATTTACGGAGTCAGCTGTCCGAAACACTGTTGCCTTCTTTCCTTTGAGAAGCCCTGCCTTAGCCAAGACAACCGGGGATAGACATATGGCTGAGACTAAACCTCCTTTTTGATGTAAAGTTTGAACTAATTTTTGCACCTGCACGTTGTTCCAGAGATAGGTTGGGGAGCCAGATCCGCCGACAACTGCCACAGCGTCAAACTCCTTTGGGTTAATCTTGTCCACTGTGGTGTCTGGAGTCACTTTCAAGCCAAACATTCCTTCAGCTGTTCCAGCTACAGTGCTAGCCACTACAACTTTGAAACCTTCTCTCTCCAGAATGACTTTTGGCTCTTGAAATTCTTCGTCTCTGAAGTTCCTTGGAGCAATTATCACCAAAACTTTCTTTTCCACAGTCATTCCTCCTTTACAGTTCTGTTTAATCCTATTGTGAGTTAAGTTTTAAAGGGCTTGTGTTATCCGTTAGGTTTAAATTAAACCCGCTAGAAGGTTGTAAGAAGGGAGTTTTAATGGTCGATGTGTGGCTTCCTTACGGGAAAACCGAGGTTTGTGCAAGAATTCCCACTAGAAACTTTTTGGGCAATATAGAACCAAATGAAAAACAAGGCGTAGCAAACCCTCGAGCTGAAGTTGAAAGAGCTTTAAAAGAACCCATAGGAACCGAACCGTTAAGTAAAATCGTAAAACCTGGCGATACTGTAGCCGTAGTAGTGAATGATTCAACTCGAGTGACTCCAAGCTACCTTATGGTTCCTCCGTTGCTAGATGAACTAAACCAAGCAGGTGTTAAAGACGAAAGCATAACCATCATTTTCGGGTGTGGCACTCATCGTGCTGTAAGACCAGACGAGATGAAGAAACTTGTAGGGGAAGAGGTTCTAGAGCGAGTGAAAGCCGTAAATCACGACCACAAAGCTAATGATTTAGTTTACCTCGGTAAAACTGCTAAGTTTGGAACGAAAGTTTA